>CAYYPJ010000251.1:0-3614 GCA_964473495.1 uncultured Spirochaetales bacterium | reverse complement strand
GTTTACCAAGTATCCTTTCACTTAAGAAAAAGTATATCCCTATAGTCGATACGGCTAGTGAACAAGAATTGATCACAAAATCTATCAGGAAATTCAGGATCAAAGCTGAAAAAGCACAGATGTGCTTCTCCTTGAGCGGGGGGAATCAGCAAAAAGTAGTACTTGCAAAATGGATAGCGAAAGACATTGATGTCCTTATCCTTCATAACCCGACACGAGGTATAGATGTTGGAGCTAAAGAAGAGATATATGCACTTATTCGTGAAATAGCGAAAGAAGGGTTGTCGGTACTGCTTATCACTGATGATCTCTTAGAGCTCATTGGTCTCAGTAACAGAATTATCATCATGAAAGAAGGAACGATAACCAATGAGAGAATTGCAAACAAAGATGATAAACCAACTGAAAGTGAGTTGATAAAATATATGGTCTGATAGGAAGGAGATGGAGGAGAACTCTGAAAGAAAGTTATCAAAAGATCCAGGTGATCGATCTATAGTGACCAATACATTGAAAGAGGGCGTGCGTGCACCAATAGATTCATGAATTATTACGAGCTTATGAAATAAAGATCAGTATGAAGAATATCGCAAAATGGGGTGAATAGATTCAATAGACAGGTCTGTCATGCGACTTGTGGTTGACTTTCTACAAAAGGGGGAATAGATACCATGAAAAAGATAATGAATAGTGCGGAACACGTAGTAGATGAGATGTGCGAGGGCTTTGAGATAGCTCATCGCGATATAGTGGCGCTGAACAAGAAACACAGAATTATCAGGCGGGCAGAGTTGAACCCCAATAAAGTAAGTCTTATCAGCGGCGGTGGTAGTGGTCATGAACCCGCACATGCAGGGTATGTAGGGAAAGGGATGCTTGATGCTGCAGTGTGTGGTGATGTCTTCGCATCACCTTCAATCATCCATGTCTATCATGCAATCAAAGAAGTCGCTGGCAAAAAGGGGGTGCTGCTTATTATCAAGAACTATTCTGGTGATTGCATGAACTTTGACAGTGCTGCCGAGATGGCTGAAGATAATGACGACATACACGTAGAAAAGGTATATGTCAATGATGATGTTGCCGTGAAGGACAGCCTATACACAGTTGGGCGCAGAGGGGTAGCAGGAACGGTGTTCGTACACAAAATAGCAGGAGCTTTGGCTGAAGAAGGTGCTGATCTCGCAGAAGTAAAAAGAGTTGCAGAAAAAGTCATCGCACGAACACGAAGTCTCGGATTTGCGTTGACCTCATGTACTGTACCAGCAAAAGGCAGCCAAACGTTCACACTGGGAGATGATGAGCTGGAGTTTGGTGTGGGAATTCATGGTGAACCTGGTGCGTCACGGGAAAAGATTCGCAGTGCAGACGAATTAGCCTCTAATATCGTAGAACAGATTCTTATGGATCTTCCCCTTTGAAGGGCGCTGAGATTGCTTTGATGATAAATGGGTTTGGAGGGACTCCTCTTCAGGAACTCTATATATTGAATAGAGCTGTTTGTACTATTCTCGATGCGAAAAAGATACGAATACAGAAGATATTAGTCGGTAACTATATGACATCCATAGATATGGCAGGTGCATCTGTGACAATACTGCACTTGGATGAAGAATTGAAGAGACTGATAGCAGCACCTGCATACACACCAGCCATACGAATGTGAATAGGAGAGAACAATGCAACCTGAAATAAATATAGTAGAGAAAGAAGACATAGTAGCCATAGTACACATTGTGACTGATACAGTACTTACCAACGAAGTATATTTTTGCGAATTAGATTCTGCTGCTGGTGATGGTGATTTTGGTATGTCATTGGCAAAAGGTTTCAAGGTTATCAAGGAAGATATCCTTGATAAAGATCAAATAAAAGATGCTGATATAGGTTCGTTCTTTCGCAGGTGTGGTATGGTTCTGATTGAGAATTGCGGCGGAGCCTCAGGTCCCCTGTGGGGAACGGCATTTTTAGAAGCAGGAAAATACTCTAAAGCTAAGAACTCTCTTACCCTCCAGGAATTTGCAGAACTCGGAGAAGCCTTTGTGTATGGCGTTCAAAAGCGTGGTAAAGCAATCGTTGGTGATAAGACACTCCTCGATGCATTGATTCCTGCTGTATTAGTTCTCAAAGAATCTGCACAAGATGGTGGGAACTTTATTTCTGCTATGGGAAAGGCGGTAAAGGCAGCCGAAGCCGGAACTGAAGCAACAAAGATCATGGTGGCAAAGAAGGGACGTGCCACCTATCTGGGAGAACGAAGTATTAAACATCCTGATGCTGGAGCAGTGGCAATCAGTGTTATCATCAAAGATGTATATGAACAGTTCTTCCTCACTACCTGATGGGGTTATGGTCCATATAGGGGAGTATGTTCTTTATAGCTTTAGCTTTATTTAATTCACTTTAGATGGTACCATTACAGGAAGACTATGAATTAGTGATGGAAAAGGATCAAAGATACATATGGCATCTGAACCCATATACAGCTTTATAAATCTCTTGAATATTGAATTGATTCAGAGAGTACAGGATGATTTTGCTCGAATAACAAGAGTAGGAAGTGTTATTTACGATTTGGAAGGTATACCCATCACGCGTCCTTCAAACTTTTGTGGCTATTGCAGTATTGTTCGTTCTACTCAGAAGGGACTTCAGGACTGTATGGAATCTGATGCAAATCTCTGGAAATCAGTGAGTTTGAATAAAGGCGGAGCAATACCATGCAAACGAGGAATGCTCATGGATGGTATTGCTCCAATCTTTGTTGGGGGACATAGAATCGCCGGCTGGGGAATAGGCCAGGTGAGATTTGAGGAATCCGGGTCGAAGAATATACTGGCTGTTCGTGAATACGCACAAGAGATAGGAGTCTCAGAGGATTTACTGGTAGAAGAGTATCTCAAAACGAGAATTGTTGATACAGAACAGTTCCAGGATATTATCAAGTTTCTTATGACACTTAGCGGTGAACTCTCTGAACTTGCGCTAAAGAATCTGCAATTGAAACAAGAGATAACCAGTAGGGCTAAGGCAGATGAACGCTATCGCTCAATTGTTAAGAATGCTATTGTAGGTATTTGTGAAATATCCAACAATGGAGAGTTTATCTATACAAACGATCAACTTGTTAAAGTCCTGGGATATACAAAGCAGGAACTTCTGGGTAAGAAGTTTCCTAGTCTATGGAATTCAGAGCACAAGATAGAATCATATTTTCAGGGTATTGTAGATTATGCGAATAAATCATATGCAGCAGTTGGATATGACTTAAAGGGGAGTCTCAAGAAAAAAGACGGCACCATGCTGCCCTGTAGGATCTGCTTGACTCCTCAGAAGAGCTTCTCCAATCATATCATAAAATCTTCAGTTGTTGTCATTGATACTTCTGCAGAACAAAAAGCTCTCACGACATTAAAGAATCGTAATGAAGAACTTCAAGAGAAACATAGACAATTGGATCTATATTTTAACAGTAATGTGAATGCCCTCTGTATTTACAATTTTGACCTGAAACGAGAGAAGTATAACCCTGCATATCGCAGGATAGTGGAAATATTGGGGTATAAAAAGTTTCTTGACACAAACAGCGTGTGGGAACCTATAGACAGTGGCAT
>CAYYPJ010000250.1:0-3644 GCA_964473495.1 uncultured Spirochaetales bacterium | reverse complement strand
ACTAATAGTATTTACTCTCCTGCTGGTCTTACTCTTGTTCCTCCTTTTCTTTCTCTACACAGTTGATCTTATCGTCAATCAACAGGTACGACAGGGGTTTTTCGATATAGTACAGCTGGAACTTCAAATGAGAAAGATCGCGGATGATGATGCATCGCTGCAGCAGCTGATAAGAGAACAGGCAGAAATCATTCATGCCCATATTATCGTAGTCGATATGAATTCACATCTTTTTGCTGATTCACATACTAGAACTTCTGATATCTCCGGGAAGTATATCAATGCCGTCATCTCTGACGCAAAACGAAACGGATCTTCAAGCCGCATGATTCACGATAGGAGAAGCGGGGATCTTCTTGTCTCAGTAGCAAGGAAGATAGAGACACCTTCCCATACGGTCGTTGTATCGTGTGCCTATCAACTGGAGAGAACAAAGCAGTTCACGTATGTCTTCATTATCTTTGCGATAGCTCTTGCCATCACACTTGCAGGATTGGTCCTCTTGATTGTGCAGTATGCACTAAGGCTCTACCAGCGGCCGTTAAAGAAATTTCTACAGCATACAAAAAGCTTCCAGAAAGATGGACATGCTATGACGCAGGTTCAGACGACTGTGCCTGAACTGAGAGAGTTGGTTGACAACTTCAATGCACTCAATGATCGATATTTACACCTTATTACCTCCGATAATGAGAAGTATAGTAGGATCAATACACTTTTAGCGACTATGAAGACTGGAATCATCATGGTGGGAAAGAACAATGAGATTACGCTGGTGAATCCTAAAGCTGAAGAGCTGCTGCAGCTGAATAAGCTTGAGCTCTTTAAGAATCCCACTGAGGACTATACCGGGACCGGGTTGATCAACAGAATCATGATTGAGACTTCCCTGGTGAATGCTGCAAGAACTGGACGGTATCTCTCTCTTGAGCGTGATGATAAGAGTATTATAGATATAGATATAGATGTCATGTATAACAAATACCAACCACATGAGCATTGCGGTGCCTTGGTCATATTACGTGATGTGACGCAGATGCGGCATCTTGAACGCTTGAAGGATGAGTTCGTTGCAAATGTATCGCATGAGTTACGAACTCCTTTAACGGTGATCAACGGATTTGTGGAGACCTTGCAGTCCTGGGAACTTCTCAGCGATACCGACCGGGATACGGCACTTTCGATCATCAGTGTTGAGACTGAACGACTGAAGAAGTTGATCTCTGATCTACTGATGCTCTCCTGCATAGAGGGCCATATGAGCAGTGTATCAAAAGATTCCTTTGATCCAGTGTCTCTTGTTCTCAATGTGGTAGATTCTCTCCGCCAGGTAAGCACCCAAAGGGGGATCACGACCGATGTGGAGGTGAATAGACCGATCGCCCCGATCTATGGAATAGCTAATTGGTTCAGACAGATCATCTTTAACCTCTATGACAATGCAATAAAGTATTCTGAGGATGACAGTTCAGTTACAGTTCGTGTAAAGGAAGAGAAAGATGTCTTGATCATAGAGATAGAGGATCATGGAATAGGAATTTCTGAAGAGGATCTGCCCAGAATCTTTGAAAGATTCTATCGGGTGGAGAAATCACGAAACAGTAAGATACCTGGTAGTGGAATAGGCCTATCGATCACCCAGCTTATGGTAATGGAATTCGGAGGTACGATCGATGTGACGAGCAAAAAGCATATAGGGTCCTGCTTCCAGGTTACGTTTCCCAAACACCATATACATAGGAGTAATGAAGATGTCTGAATCACATATACTCTCCCCTGAGATCGTGAAGGCCTGCGATATACGGGGAGTAGTTGGGACCGATCTCACAGAAGTAGATGCATATGCGATAGGAAGGGCTTTTGGCACGATGATCGGCCGTATGGAAAAGAAACGCTGTATCATAGGATATGACGGAAGACATAGTTCCCCTCTGCTTGCAGATGAAACCGTACGCGGTCTGCAGGCATCGGGGATTGATGTTCTCATGATCGGATTGGTTCCGACCCCTGTGGTCTATTACGCCGTCCCCTTTTGTCATGCAGGTGCAGGTATCATAGTCACTGCAAGCCACAACCCTCCGGAGTATAACGGGTTCAAGTTCGTACTCGATGATGCTGTGTTCCATGGTGACAGCATAAAACAACTAGTACGTATCTGCAGAGGGGCAGACTATGACAATGGTGAGGGAACCTTAGAGAAGATCGATATCATCGATGACTACATAAACTATCTCTATACATTTGTCTCTCTGAGAAAAGGCTATGCTCCCTCAGTTGTCTGGGATCCGGGTAATGGTGCAACAGCAGTGGTACTGGATCGCTTTATCGCAAAGATCCCGGGTATTCATACCATTATCTGCGGAAAAGTCGATGGTGATTTTCCTTATCATCATCCAGATCCCAGCTTAAGGGGGAACATGGTGATGCTGCAGCAGAAAGTTATGGAGCTTCATGCAGATCTGGGGATTGCCTTCGATGGCGATGGCGATAGAGTAGGGGTAGTAGATAACGAAGGCTGCATAGTAAGCGGCGATCAACTGCTGACCATCTATGCATGTGATCTGCTATCACGACATCCGGGAGCGTCCATTATGTCAGAGGTGAAGGCAAGCAGACTCTTCTATGATGAGGTGAAAGCGCATGGGGGTCTACCGATCATGTGGAAGGTCGGGCATACGAACCAGAAAGAACGGATGTGGAAAGAGGGGATTCCCCTTGCTGGTGAGACCAGCGGGCATATCTTCTTTCAAGAGAACAACGGATATGATGATGCTCTCTTTTCAGCAGTGAAGCTCTTGAATATCCTAAGCAGCTCTCAGAAGACACTTGCCGCTATGAGAAAAGAGTTCCCTGCCTACTACAATAGTGGTGAGATACGGCTTCCGCTTCCCGCTGATAGAAGGATCAAGGTAATAGAACAGATACGAAAACAGTTAGAGACTTCCGATCGTTCGTTCACTGACGTTGATGGATTACGTGTTCCGAGCGGTAGTGGGTTCTGGCTGCTGCGTGGATCAAATACTCAACCCCATATGACGATAAGATGTGAAGCGGCAAGCAAAAAAGGTCTGGAACAGTGCATCAGTGACCTTCGTGAACAACTTCTCCTTGCAGGAATAGACTATGATCGACAGAAGGTGGTTATGGAGTAGTGTTGAGGATGGTTAAAAGGGAGTATATAGTAATCTTGTGTTGTATAATACTATTAGTCATTGCGGATATGATCTATAGTTTTGAAAAATAGTACGGTAAAGTAAAATAATTTATACGGAATATCCTTGCTTATGTAGGGCAGAGGTACAAAGAATCTTCTGCTGGACGATTGAAGCAGATATGGTTTCAGCCCGACGAGAAACAGGCTAGGATCTACGCAGAAGCTATTATAGAAGAATATGCTGACCAGTTCCCTGAAGCTGTCAAGTGCTTAGAAAATGGAGATAGAAGATCCTCTGCAGTATTATCATCCTGATAAGATCGACCAGAGAAAGATCTCTTCTACCAATACGCTGGAACGTTTGAATAGAGAAATCAAAAGGCGTTCACGAGTAGCAGGGATCTTTCCAGATGAAGCATCCTATATCAGGCTTGTGACATCCTTTTTTTATTGAATACGAAGAGGAGTGGCAAACCAGTCGAGCTTATAT
>CAYYPJ010000249.1:0-3663 GCA_964473495.1 uncultured Spirochaetales bacterium | reverse complement strand
TACTTATACATATAGAACCAAAAAGGATGAGAGCCACAGAGGATTGTATGATGCCTATTAGTACAATCAATATATAGAAGAATATGATTGTATCAAAACGATCAGCATTACCTCTCATGGCTTATTAACTCCACATATATCATGATATTTCTTATTCTCATCCATTATCTATTCAATCGGTTTTACAAAATAACTTCCACGATTCTTTAAGAGTACTTTTGACCCCTCTACAATAGCAGTAAGCGGATGCTTAGAGATCCTAAAATCCAAGTCAATACGTTTATGTAAGAATTCTTCAATCCCATCGACAAGTGCTCCCCCTCCATTAATTATGACCCCATTTTTCATTATGTCAGAAGATAACTCAGCTGGAGTTTCCTGAAGCACTTTCAGAATAGTATTTGTTATAGTCTCAAACGGTTCAATGAGGACATCCCGGATCTCTGTTTGAGTAAGCTCTATTCTCTTTGGAAGTCCAGTGATAACATCACGACCGCATGCGGTGCATACACGCTCCTCCGTGATCTCTTCCCGCAAAGTCCCAATCTCAATTTTAATAGTCTCTGCAGTCTTTTTTCCAATCAATAGCCTATGAGCATACTGTATATAATTCAGGATCAGGTTATCCATATGGTTACCGGCAATTCGGATTGATTCAGATACTACGATATCACCAAGAGATAGTACTCCTACATCGGTAGACCCTCCACCTATATCGACTACCATCACTCCATTGCTTTGATAAATATCAATCCCGGCACCAATAGCACCCGCTTTCACCTCATCCTCAATAAAGATGTCTTTAACTCCAAGTCTTCCCCCTAATTCCAAGAGAGCGTCACGTTCAAGAGGGGTTACTACGGAAGGACAACAAATCAGGATTGTAGACAACTTTGGATTTATGCTGATACTATCAACTTTTCGGAGAGCATATTCTATCATATCCTTCGTCGCATCCATATCAGATACAACACCTTCGTTCAATGGGCTTACAATTCTTATCCCATGATGTCCTCTGCCAATCATCTTTGCGGCATCTCTTCCAACAGCTATTACTTCCTGTGTTTCATACTCATAAGCTATTACTGAAGGTTCATTAAAAACTATACCGACACCCTCAAGATAAATTAATATATTCGCAGTTCCTAGGTCTACTCCAATCCCTTTTCCCACATCTACTTTCTTTGTCCCGGTTGCTACTGTCTGTCTACCTGTTCGGTCTAACTTTCTCACTTGCATTATGCGCCTCCTAAAGCTGCAGTGGATTAATCAAATAATTACCACGATTTTTCAATAAATACTTAGAGCCCTCAGCTACGCACGTCAGTGGATTAGCCACAAGATTGACGGGGACATTAAGCCTATCAGATAAGAACTGTTCCAGGCCTTTTACCAGAGATCCCCCCCCCGTTAACAGAATACCGTTTTCAAAGATGTCAGCTGACAACTCGGGAGGAGTATCCTTTAGTACTGCAGTAATTAGTTTCACAATTTCTTCAAAAGCAGGCAGCAAGATAGCATAAACCTCTTCAGATGTAATATCAAAATATTTGGGTACACCCTTTATGATATCTCTTCCTGCATACTTCCCTGTAGAAACTTTACCTTTCGCATTAAGATCAGACAATGTTATCTTGCATTTCTCTGAAGTCAATTCACCAATCTCAACACCTTTCTCTTTCTTTGTATATAATGCCAATGCATCATCCATAAAGTTCCCGGCCATCCTGATGGTACGGGAAATAACGATGCCGCCAAAAGAGATTACACCCACATCAGTCGTCCCTCCGCCAATATCAACAATCATCACGCCTTTTGACTTAAAGATATCAACACCGGCTCCAAGGGCTCCTGCCTTTACCTCCTCCTCGATGATCATATCAGTGATTCCCATGTTCTTGGCAAGATCTATCATTACATCACGTTCGATTTCTGTTACTTCCGAGGGACAGCACATTACACACGTTGATTTACTAAGATCCTTAAAAGTGAAATCCTCAACTTTTCTGAAGACATACTGCAGTAAAGATTTTGCCGCATTCATATCAGAAATAACCCCATCTCTCAGAGGCTTTACGACTGTTATTTTACGATGCACTTTCCCGAGCATCTTGTGTGCATCCATACCGGCTGCAACAGTCTTACCTGTTTCGTTGTCAAATGCGATAACAGATGGCTCATTAAAAATAATGCCTTTCTTTTCCAGATACACCAAAAGATTTGTAGTACCCAAATCAATGCCAAGACCCAAACTCTCATTTGTTTTCTTGTTTTTACTATCTTTCATATCTTTCACATCTCCCTTTCTATTCGTCTACTTGACTTCGCCAAAATAATGTTTGCTAGTTATCTTCAGTAGCTTTTTACACCCATCGACTACAGCCGTCATGGGTACTTCGGATAGAAATACAGGTACTTGCGCAATATTCTGTAAGTAATCGACTACTCCAAGTATTTGCGAACAACCTCCTGTCACCAGAATACCGGTATCTACAAGATCACCGGCAAGTTCTGGAGGTGCTGACTCTAATATTGAGAGAAGTGCTATTTTGATGGATTCAAAGCAATCTAATAATATCTTTCGTATTTCCGGGGCCTCTATCGTAATCTTTTGGGGTAAACCGCCTTCAACGGCCCTTCCCATCGAAGAATAAACAATTTTTTGTCCATCTTCATCAACTGGATACGCACCGGTGAGTGAAGAAAGTGCAATCTTTATCTTCTCTGCGGTCTGGTTACCAATCTCCAATTTCCGTTCACTTTTGATATATTCTATTATACGTCTATCAAAATAATCACCAGCAACTTTGATAGATGTCGAAGAGACTACCTCTCCTAATGATAAAAGCCCAATATCGGTTGTCCCTCCACCAATATCAACGACCATAACACCTTTCGGCACAAATATATCCAAACCAGAACCAATTGCAGCAGCTTTAATCTCTTCATCAATTGATGTATTTGCTATACCAAGGCTATGCCCAAGTTCCTTTATAGCATTCTTCTCTGTCTCAGTTATTCGTGAGGGGATACAGATAAGGAGCTTATCCACCAGATTCATCTCAGATATGAAGATCTTCTCTAAGGTATAACTGAGGAGTTTTTCAATCATTTTTATATCGGTGATAGTACCGCCTTGGAGAGGACGAATAATTCTTACCTGACTATGAGTTTTACCTATGAGCCTAGCCGCTTCAAAACCAACTGCGACGACTTGTTGTGTTTTGTTATCAACAGCTATTACGGACGGTTCGTTAAAGAGAGTACCTTGCCCCTCTACGTAGATTAATAGGTTGGAAGTGCCTAGGTCAATACCAACATAATGTTTCTTCTTGTTTCCCATCATTTGCCCCCTTGTGATAAAGTGAATAGCATATAAACACTATATACAAGGACAATACACAAACAATTACTGCGTAATATATGAACCAATGAGATAACAGACTTCTCATCAATACTATTGCGGCTCAGCCAGCATATAAGTCTCCTTATTTAGCCCTGAAGCTTTGCGTATACAGATTTCCCTGCATTTGCCCCTGAATAATACTAACAGTAAATATCTTCATACAAAACATGAGCATTGTCAAGAAATATTTATTATTTTCAGAACAAACGCATCAAACAGCTTTTGACAGTTTAGAAATGGTATGAATCTGAAGATAA
>CAYYPJ010000248.1:0-3669 GCA_964473495.1 uncultured Spirochaetales bacterium | reverse complement strand
ATGCAGTCAATAATGGCAAAGGTACCCATATAGTACGTTAGTAGTTCGAGACAGAGAGAAAACTCCAGAAAAACGATACCTGCTGTCCTGTTCAAGACTGCAGGTATCGTTGTATAATCAGAGCTGGGGGATTCCGCATATGAAAGAGCAGCGACCTGATATATTTATTTCAGAAGGTGTAGAGAAGACGCTGTCTGCTCTTCAAAAGGTCTATAAACCGGATGACATTCGCATGGCGGCCCTCTATGGAAGTGCCGTGAAAGGGAATTTCGTCTGTGGGATCTCTGACATCAACTTGTTCATCGTGATAACGCATAGTGCCGTTGCAGAGTTCGACCAATCAACAATCCCAATAAGCAAGATGCTGCAGCACTATCGTGTACAGACCAAAATAGTATCAGAAAGAGCATTGGAACGCTCAGTGAATATTTTTCCAGTCGAATATTTGGAAATTCGTGATACTATGAATCTGCTGTTTGGTGAGGATGTACTCTCCCTGTTGAAGATAGATAGAAGCCTATATCACCATCAGGTAGAAGAACGTCTGTATGATAGTATAACGGCACTGAGACACCTGGCTCTCATCATACAAGGCCGCAGAAAAGTTGTTCAAGAGTTTTATGTTCGATGGTGTGGAAAACAAGATACGTTATTTCGTGCTATGATTCGATTAAAAGATGAGCGTAAATTAGCTGAAGTAGGATTCGAAGCAGGATCACATACTGCAGAAATGTTTGGAGAACTCTATGGGGTCCCTGTAGAACCTCTTGTCGGCATCTACACATTCAGAGATGATCCTGATATACGACTGGTAGGAAGAGATACTATACGTGAACTGTTGAGAATCTATACAGCATTGGAGAAACATGTAGAGTCAATGACCGGTTTATGATTTACCTACACTCGTGTAAATTGTTCAGTCTTCAGCAATACCAACGTGCATGCTTCAACAACATGTATTCCATGTTCTGTAAAGAGTAGTTTAGCTTCTTCTGACTCAGTACCGGGATTCATGATAACACGTTTAGGTTGCATTGCGATGATGGCATCGATCATGGGTGCCAGGACCTTTGGGTTCACATAGAGGGTGACCGTATCTATAGAGCCTTTGATATCTTCCACTGTTCTATATGCCTTGAATCCAAGGATCTCAGTGCTTCTCACTGATACGGGGACGGGAATATGGTTATGTTCTTTTAGCAGTTTAATTGCTTTATAGGAATATCGATTAGTTTTAGAGCTTGCTCCGATAACAGCTACTCTTTCGTGTTTCATTGTTTACGTTCCTTGTGTGATCTATCCCATTTTCGAATACAGAGAGAGCCGAAACCCATACAAACTGAAATAGGAAGGATTATCGATATCGATAATTGATTTTGTTGATCAATAATAGAGAAAATCTTAAGAAATAGCAACGTCAAACCAGTGATAGCCATGATTCTCCAGAGGATATCATTATAACGAAGCGCTTTTTTATTTCCTGCTATGAGTGCGATACCAAAGATCCCAATAAAAAGTGTCAGAGGGTTCAGGAGAAGGAGATTGGTATTGCCGAATGTTACATCATGATTTGTGAAATAGATCATGAAAAATAAAATACTGCCAAGAATGCCTCCAGAGAGGCCGGTTATCGTCTGATAGATCCCTGCGAAGATCCGTACTGTCTTATTCCCATTGAGATTGGGATCTTTCCATAATGAGCGATGTAGTAGTACCCCTATAAGCCCAATGAGAAGCCCAATAGCCAACCCCATTGGCCAGTGAGGTTCCCAAAGATCGGGGATCGGTTGCCGTTTGTCAAATGAAGCGATTTGTTCATACTTCTCTACAAATGGTACTTCCTTTCCCTGTTCATTTATGTAGGAGAAGTCTCTCAGAGCCATTTCCAATCGATCAGGCAAGAACATCTCCTCCCATAGGCTTATTTTCTGGTCGATGATATCACTCTGCAGAAAATTTAAGATAAAATCCATGAAAAAATGATTCTCAGTGTATCGCCGAATATGTTCACGATAAGTATAGGCGGAAGGAATTTGTGTCGCCCATTCTTTCAGTTGCCCATCGACAGCAGTATCAATAACATCTCGAATCCTTGTTGAGCAGTTATCATTGTAGTGATGATATAAGTATATGCTGTTCTCCGGTTTTATATTATTCATGAGATAGGAGTATATGGTATATCGCTGTTTAGGGGATAGGTTGAGTGTAATGATTGATATGTTTCTCTGAGAATCCTTTGCATAGACAATTTGTTGTTCAGTATAAGAAGCCATAACCTTGAAATAGAGTCTGCCCAGGATAAAGTTCTTATAGAAATCCTTTTGATGGAAATCAAAGACTCCATAGTTGAACATAATAGATTTCTCAGTGAGCCTATCTTCAACAATTAATGCGATGTGTCCAAACCAGACATAGAGGGGATCACCTTGACCAAGGGTTATGATCTTGACTGTCAGATATGAGCCACGCTCAGCAGCCTCATCATCACTCTTCTCATGTGCTGCTCCAAAACTGAGTACCGGTACACACAGAAGTACTAGAGATATACATATCCATCGTTGTAAACTATTCATTGCTAGGTATCATATCATGGTTGGTCATCTTAGAATAGAGAGTATTAAAAATATGTTTCAGGTAACAATATATTTTCGTGTTATGGTCATAACCCTCTCGATAGCATCTTTATCTCTTGCATAGGGCAAAGGACGTATTTGAGTCCTATTAAGATTGATCAACTGCCCAGAGGTGAGTTTATGGGAATCAGCTATTCCTGCAAATCTAAAGATCCATGCAGCTTTTTGCGGGCTGAGTAAGAAGATGTTTCGTACTCGCATATTGAATCGTGAAAAGAATGGAAGTGTTCTATTGTAATATGATGGCTTTCGTATAGCTTTGGTGACTATTCCCATTATAATGAGATAATCATATTCCTTATGGTTTGCAATATATTGTATGAACATGGTTTGCGCAAGGATAGCCTGATCGTAAGCCCTGATACCACGATATCTGCAATTTCTGAATTCAGGATCTTGTTCCCGAACTTTCAAATGCTTAAAAGCGAAGATGGAATCTGGTATATGAATAAGGACTCTTGGATCATACGAATTCTTTAAAAGGGGCAGCATGAGCCCAAAGAGAAGAATCGGTCCAATATGGGAGGATGCCCAATTCTGCTCTATGCTATCTTCCGTGAAGGTCTTTTCCCTTAGTGAATTGTTTCTATATGCTGAATTAAAGATAAGCAGATCTATTCTGCTATAGACTTGTCGAAAAGAAGAAGCGAATTCACGTATCGAAGATTGTATGGAAATGTCTAGAGGGAAATATTCAATTTCATCTGATTTTGTGTGTTCAATGATGTTTTGCAGAATAGCTTCACCAATCTTTTGATCCTTTGTCGTAATGATGACAAAGAGCCCTATCTTGAGTAAAGAGATTGCTAACTTTCTACCAGCACCATGATCAACATGAATAATTAGTGCTAAACGTTTATACGATGCACTCATATCTATATATTAATGTGAGAAGTATAAACACACAAGAGTTTAAGGCCTATTTATTTGTCCACATAAGTTAAGAGTTAACTAATAAATCTTCTAAATCTTGACTTGAGGACATAACAACAGTAGCCTATGAATATACAAGGCTTAACAGCCGAGATGATTTGAA
>CAYYPJ010000247.1:0-3672 GCA_964473495.1 uncultured Spirochaetales bacterium | reverse complement strand
GTTGTAAATTTCCCATCTATCTCTCCTGAACTCTATTTCAATCGACATCACTTATGATCATGTCAAAGCCATTCGCATGATCTTTTCCTGCGTCGCCTCTTTCTGATCCAAGACACCCTTAATCTCACCTTCATTCATCACACAAATCCTGTCAGCTATGCCAATAGCCTCTGGAAGTTCAGAGGTCACCATAATGATACTCTTCCCTTCGCTTGCAAGCCGGTTAAGAATCGTATAGATCTCATATTTTGCACCGACATCGATACCACGTGTTGGCTCATCAACAATGAAGATCTCAGGGTCGGCAAGCAGACAACGACTAAGCACAACCTTCTGCTGATTACCTCCACTCAAGTTTCGGGCCAGTTGCATAATTGACGGAGTCTTTATGTTCAAAGTCTTCTTATAGCACTCAACTTCATGAATCTCCTGAAAAGTATCTACGATCCCGTGTTTTGACAATTTTGTAAGGCTTGAATTCGATATATTATTCTTTACCGTCTGAATCAGTATGAGCCCAAGCTCTTTCCGATCCTCAGAGACATATCCTACACCTTTTGCAATAGCTTCATGCGGAGAATTCAGCACCACCTTCTTTCCCTTTAAGAACATCTCTCCTCTGCAGGAAGAGCCGTAGGACTTTCCGAACAGACTCATCATCAATTCGGTACGTCCTGCTCCCATTGGGCCGCAGAATGCAAGTATCTCACCCTTTCTCAGATCGAACGAGGCGTTATTTACTACTTTCATATTATGATATTCCGGATGATATACAGTCCAGTTCTTCACCTCAAAGACCGTATCTCCAATCCTCGAAGTCTTCTCAGGATACATATTGGTAAGTTCACGTCCAACCATACCTTTGATGATCATTGCCTTCGTGACTTCTTCTTTGTGGGTATCATACGAGCAGATCGATTTCCCATCCCTAAGGACCGTGATTGAATCTGCGACTTTTAGTACCTCATCCAGCTTATGGGAGATCATAATACAGGTCATCCCATCATGCTTGAGTTCAAGAATGAGCTTTAGGAGTTTCTCACTCTCATCATCATTCAATGAAGAGGTCGGTTCATCAAGTACAAGAAGTTCTGTCTGCTTTGAAAGAGCTTTAGCGATCTCGACTAACTGTTGTTTACCAACACCCATCTTGCTCACAATGGTCTCAGGGTTCTCTTTGAGTCCGACACGCTTTAATAACGGACGAGATTCTATAAGCAGGTCATCCCATTTTATGATCCCGAATCGCTGCTTTCGATGCCCTATGAAAATATTCTCATAGATCGACAGATAAGGACTTAAGGCCAGCTCCTGGTGAATGACTGTCAAACCCTTTTTTTCACTATCATGAATATTCTTAAATTTTGCTTCTGCACTCTTGAACTTCACGACCCCATCATACTCATTTTTGGCATAAATACCACTTACTACATCAACGAGAGTCGATTTCCCTGCTCCATTCTCTCCGCAAATACAATGGATCTCGCCTTTTTTTACTGAAAAGCTGACATCGTCAAGGGCTCTCACCCCGGGAAAGTCTTTTGTTATATGCTGCACTTCAAGTATATCTTCGCTCACCGTAACTTCCTGAAATTATGGTGTATGGCGGAATCGTGGATACGAAACCGCCATACTTGATATGAATCAAATAACTTGTTGTTTATTTAATGTCTTCTTCTGTATAATAGCCACTATCGATCATGATCTCCTTATAGTTGTCTTTAGTTACATTCACTGGTTCAAAAAGATATGATTTAACAATTTTCTTTCCGGTATCATAGGACTTCTCATCAAGTCGAGCACCGGGAATGTTTGGAGACTCCCCCTTAAGCAGGGCATCAGCCAAATTGATTGCTGCAGCAGCAAGTTCCCTTGTATCCTTGAATACAGTCATGTACTGTTTGCCGTCTCGGATATACTGGATAGATGCAATCTCACCATCCTGACCGGTAACCACTGGAAGCTTATCAATACTGTTGTACTTTTCATCTGTCATGAGTGCTTCGATGATTGCACGTGCAAGAGTATCGTTTGGAGCAAGAACTGCATCGAGGGTCACGTTGATTGCATCGTTTCCAAGAAGATTCTCCATTCTTGTCTTTGCGACGTCTGCTCTCCAGTTCTCTGTAGCGATTCTGGTAAAATCAGGACTTTTTGAATCAAGTGGAGCTGGGCCAACAAGCTTGACTACACCACTCTCTGCGTATGGTCGTAATACTGACATAGCCCCATCAAAGAAAAAGTTGGCATTGTTATCAGTTGGTGAACCTGCGAAGAGGGTAATGTATTTAGGATCAGCGGAAGAAGCAGTCTTCAGTCCAAGAGCCTTTTCGATAGCCAGACCCTGGAATTGACCGACTTTGAAGTTATCGAAGGTAATATAGTAGTCGTAGTCTTTTGAACCGGTGATCAGTCTATCATATGCTATGACAATGACGCCATCAGCTGCTGCATCACTGACTACAGAGGTAACACCTTCGTTCACAGAACCGATGACGATCAGTTTTGCACCTTTGGTAATAAAGTCTTGAATCTGTTGATTCTGCTTACTCTGATCCGCATCTCCATAAGCAACTTCTGCTGTATATCCAAGCTTGGTAGCTGCATCTAACAGTGCTGCTCCATCTCTCTGCCATCTCTCTACATGAGTTTCCGGCATTGCAAGACCAATATCAAGTTTCTCTGCACCCCCTTGAGCGAATATACCGCCTAAAGCAAGCACCATGATCAAACAGGTTATTACGAGTCTTTTCATAATCTTTCTCCTCTTAAGTGTTTTTAACTGATATTATTATCACCCCTGTATATAAGTCACTAAAGAGGAAAAATTTACGAACTTCTTGACTTGTTTTACATCGATTACCCATCAGCCATATTTATCTAGAGTATTCATACATCAAGATATTCCTATAAAGAGACAATACTAGTGAGAAACATTGCGATAAACATCATCTGAGGAATGAAATCCGTCTTTAATGACCGTCTCATCCATATTATGAGAAAAGACTGCGATGGGGGCTTCAATATAGGAAGGGACAGCCACTCCACTGCCGTTTTGCATATATCTGTCAGGCTTCGGCAGCTCACCTTTTGCCATGGCAACGGCAAGCCCGGCCGCCCGGGAAGCAAGTTTGCCTATAGGCTTATAGACTGTCATCAGCTGAAGCCCCTCAACAACACGTTGACACGAGAGTAGATCTGCATCCTGGCCCACCACTGCCACATCACCAGCCATACACCGTTCAGAGAGCAGACCAATCGCCGCATTGGCCAACTGGTCATTCCCCGCTGAGATTGCATCTATATCAGTAGTACGCTCCAATACCCCGCGTACCGCTTCAGTAGCCTCATCAGAGCTCCACTCCTGCAGCCACAACTCATCAGTGATAGTAATATCACCACGCTTGATATATGGGTCTATAATCTCATGCAGTCCGGCATTGACCTCATAGCTGTTGTTGTCTTTGATTGAACCATTGACAATCAGGTAAGCCCCCCCGGGTACAGCTTCAGTCAGAGCCCTGCCAAAGAGCCGCCCAACCTCCCTGTTGTCAAAGGAGATATAGGCTTGTACAGGCACTCCCTGAATAAGACGGTCGTAGGCAATGACCGGTACACCCCTATCATTGACAGCCTTGATCACTCCTGCAAGCATATCGGTATCATGTGCAA
>CAYYPJ010000246.1:1481-3674 GCA_964473495.1 uncultured Spirochaetales bacterium | reverse complement strand
GTTCTGTGAATACGATAACTTGCTATGAACAAAAGATATTCTTTGTTCATAGCAAGTTAGCGTATTCACAGAACACGTATTAACATGGAGACGACTGATCTGGAGCGGCAGATCCTCTCTGGTCAACAGGGGTATCTTCTCAAGATCTTCCGATTTATCTTTCCTCTGCTGAAACGTGAGGAACTGTTTCTGCTCTTCCCCTATGACACGCAATTCTTTCTTGGTAAGCTTCTTCTGGAGAACTGAAAGATGCTTTGCAAGTTTCTCTTCCACCTTTGAGGCATGTTTCGTATCAGGGCGTACCACCACCACTGATCGGTGCGGATTCTTCAATAGATGTTCATCTATCCAATTTTCCAAGAATCCTCTTCTGTCGACACTTCCGGTAATCAATGTTTTAAGTCGTTTCATCACTGGTTCAAAGAGCAGGGTATCTTCCGGAGCGAGTCCATGCAGCCATCCCCGCACCATACGGGACATCACACGCAGCCCGGTCGGTATACCACCGCGAATCTCGCGCTGCTGAAACTCTATTCGTTTGACAGCCTGTCTGATAATCTCCTTGGGGATACCCTGCTGAACAAGATGCGTCAACTCTTTACGCATACGGTGTTCGAAAGCATCGCGTTTATCAGGATCAGTTCCCCTGATACCAAGAGAAAAGACAACATCCTTGAAATCAGAATCCATTCCGCTGATCGAGGAGATATCAGAACCAAGACCTGATTCGATAATCGCTTTATACAATGGGGCGCCGGGATTTCCGAGCAATGCCTCAGTGAGAAGTTCTAATGTCAAGACATCAAGGGGATCTTTGATCGAACATGCCACCCAATTGATAGTGATTGTTGATTTCCCCTTTGCAGGTTCACCGGCGTTCAGCGGAGTGGTGAATTCATGATAGACCGGCTTTTTCCAGGGTTTCGGTTCCTGAACATCATGAGTGAGCTTGACGGCAGTGAAATCCTTGAGGAAATTCACCTGCAGAAACTGCAGTTGTTCCTCTATTGGGATATCTCCATAGAGAAACAATCGGCAATTCGTAGGATGATAGAATTCTGCATGAAATCCCTTGAATTCTTCATAGGTCAAGTTAATGATCTCCTGAGGGTCACCTCCTGAATCATACCCATATGCTGTATCGGGAAAGAGTGAACGGGTAGAATGCTCTGCTACAATAGAATCATGGTCAGAGTAGGCCCCTTTCATCTCATTGAATACGATTCCGTCATAGCTGAGGTTCCCCTTTGGATCCATAGAGAGTCTGATCCCCTCCTGTTTGAAGGTCTCCTTTCGCAAAAGCGGAAAAAATACTGCATCAGCATAGACTGACAGAAGATTGAAATAATCCTTCTTGATTGGAGATGCTGCAGGATAGACCGTCTTATCAGGATAGGTCATGGCATTGAGAAAAGTGTTTGCACTCCCCTTCATCAAAGAGAGAAACGGATCTTTTGTTCGATACTTTCGGGAACCGGAAAGAACAGAGTGCTCTATCACATGGGGAGTACCTGAATTATTCTTCGGCGGGGTCTTGAAGATAAATGAAAAAAAATTCTCTGGATCATCGTTAGCAACCTGATAGATATCCATGTCGGTAGCATCATGGCGAAACCGTAGTCCGACTCCGTTCTGTTCCGGCAGTTTTGTCTTAGAGATCAACGTGAATCCATGTATCGTATCACCTATGGAAAGGTCACCCATAATAAACTCCTAATAAGGGCCAAAAGAAAAGACCTCTTTGTTTTGGCCTCTGAAAGCCTCTGCAATAGCTATCTCAACCGCACCATTATAGAATAGTCATCCGCCCTTGTATAGATGCATGCATATACTTAGAGAGTCACACGGATGATACCATTAAACAGCACATAATTATGCATCTCAAGGCACACCTGTTCTGCTGATGCAGGCCTGGGTCTATCGCTCTGTTCCAACTGTAGCAGAAAGAACCACTTGCTCTAAGTATAGTAAGAAGATATGTACGTTGTATTTCACCAGTTAAAGACCTCTTCTCCTGCCTGGGAAAGATCTTCTGCAAACCAGTCTGCACCTGATAACTCCTCTTGCGAAAAACTTGTAGTTATCCCGAGGCACTTTGCCCCTGCAGATTTTGCAGCCGCTATGCCGTTCACAGCGTCTTCAATCACCAGACATGCTGAAGGAGCCACCCCGATGAGTTCAGCCGCTTTGAGG
>CAYYPJ010000246.1:0-1471 GCA_964473495.1 uncultured Spirochaetales bacterium | reverse complement strand
AAATATCAGGAGATGGTTTTTTATGTTTGACATCCAGCCCATTCACCACTGCATCAAAACTTTCCTCCGTCATTCCTATCTCCGCAAGATTCGCATCCATTTTTATCCGATCCGCACTGGTTGCCAGAGCAGTCTTCAACTCTCTTCTTCTGCACTCTGTCATGAATGAGACAACTCCCGGGAGAGCTTTCATCCTGCCTTTTATACTTGTGCGATATAGTTCATAGGTCCTTGCTTTTGCGACTGGCAGATCAATGACCAATCGGTATTTCTCTGCCACACCTCCGATAAAACGATTCTCGCCCGCCCCTATGAACTCCAGGAAATCCTCTGGCCTTGTTTCGAGTCCAAGTTCCTGAAACATGTGAATCGCTGCATCACGAATGAACTCTTCTGAATCGACCAGGACCCCATCCATATCAAAAAGTACACCTTTCAGCATCTCTATCTACTCCTTGTGTATATCTGAGCCTCTTAGTATCCAGACATCCTCGTCTTTTTCAAGGGTGAGGGATTCTGGTGCTATCATCTTTTCATAAAGCAGTATCCTTTGTCAGTACTATTGAGAAAGGCGATACCTCCTGATACGGAAAAACTTTGATAATCTCTCTTCTGGAAGTTTCCATTCTTACCATTATTGTGGTATACTTTTTGTTTTAAGTATTTGGTCTACTGGGATCCTGGTGAATTATTGATTCTGATACTATTTTAATCATCAATTTACCAGTTAATGATAATCTACAACAAAGGGAGATTATACCTACATATATGATAAACCTATTATTCAACAAGGATGACCGTAAACTTCTGGCTCTTTTCCAACAGGGGGATAATGAAGATGCTCATCTTTTTAATTACCATCTGCACCCCAGCGGGATAAAAGAACTAGTCAATCCTAAAGGCCTTCGAGTGGCTAACCTCATGCGTAATCTTCTTGATACGTTGGAAAAGGGCAAGATGGAAGAACGCCTTAAAGCTTTGCATGCACTTCGTGATGAGGTGTTCTTCAGTACTGAAGGGGGCATGAAGAAGAATACAGCACGCGTGCTTCTTTCTGTGATGAAAGATCTTATACGGGAGAAGGACAATGAAGAACGGCAAATGGAACTTTCTCACGATTTTCATTCTATTATCATGGGAAAACCAGTTGTCTTAAGAAAATATCTAAAAAAATATCATCTCCTTGAAATGCCTGAGGCATGGAATCAGATAACATTTGATTACCATGTCCATGATGCCCACACCAAGGGACGTAAGAGCCCCTCTCATCTTATTATGGATGCATGGATAAAGGGAATACGTAAACTCAAAGTCATCTACTACGAATATATCCCCGAAGATGCTACTAAAGAACTACTTACGGCCGCAGGATATATGCAGATTGAAATCAGAATCGGTGTAGAGTTCATAACCAAGTTCAGGGATAGGACAGCAAGTTTGATCTGGACTCCTCGCGGATTCACCGATGAAG
>CAYYPJ010000245.1:0-3685 GCA_964473495.1 uncultured Spirochaetales bacterium | reverse complement strand
ACCCACCCATGCTGAGATAAAATGACCCACTAGTTTTACAAGGATCCCATTAAAACACACAGTGATATAAATGAAAACCAAAAAGCCATTATTACCAGGAACGGTATCAAGGAACAGGGTGTATACTGGAAGAGTTGGACTCACGATGAGAAAGAAAGAAGCCCGGAGCAACCCACTCCGAACTTCTTCTGAAATTTCCGAAATCAACCGGAAGCTCCACAACAATATTATGTTACTACATCTTCCGGCTGTTTGTAAGACCGGAGGTGTAACATATCGAACAAAATACCGGGGTACTGCTGCAAGAAATAACCTGCCGTTGGTGTGGGAAGGTATTTTGTGTCTGTCAAAGCTGTTGGAGAGGACAGTGCTACTGTGGGCAAGCATGCCGTAGGGCTGCGAAACGTCAAGCGCACCGGAAAGCCGAGATCCGCTACCGACGGACCGAAAAAGGGAAGAAATCCCATTGTGAGGCTGAAAAGCGTCGTCGGATGGGGTTAGCCAAAAGAAATAAGAAAACCATGGATGATACCGGTACTCTTATCCCCTTAAGCTCTGTTATCATAGAAAGAGTAATCAAATCGGGTAATAAAAGACAGGTTGCTTGGGGTGAAACCGTCTCAATGAGAACCTGCCGGTGTCATTTTTGTGGTGCTGTTAGGGTAATTGTGGATCAATTTCCCCGCAGAAGCTATGGCAGCCGTGCAGCGTCACAGAAAATGGCATTTCGCAGATTGGATACAGGGTGAAGGCAGCGGATGATGAAACAAGTAGAGCTTTCAAGTCTTGATCTACGCTATGAAAACTGTCGGATAAAATCCAGTGGATATGAGAGAATCCTGATGGGCTCCATAGCAGAACAGGGGATCAGGGATCCTTTGCAGGGCGTGGATACCCCTGAGGTGCGAATCTTATTAGACGGATTCAAACGATATCGATGTGCAAAACGTCTGGGTATCGGGATTGTGCCTTACCGCTTACTGGGTACTGATGAGGCAGGAGGGATTATCTCCCTCCTGCGCATCTCAACCGCCAAGAGTCTCTCTATCCTGGAGCAGGCAACATTCATTGATGAACTGATGAGTGAGCACGGGATGAGTAATGGGGAGATAGCCGGGAATCTGGGGAAAAGCAAATCCTGGGTGAGTGTCCGTGCCGGGATCATCGGAGAAATGAGCGAATGTGTGCGAAAAAAGCTATTGAGCGGACAATTCCCCACCTATTCCTATATGTACACCCTCAGGCAGTTTATACGTATAAACTGCGTAACAAAAAAAGAGGTGGATGAGTTTGTCACCTTGGTATCCGGCAAGCATTTGAGCATCCGTAATATAGAAATACTTGCCTACGGGTTTTTCAAGGGCTCAGAGGGATTTCGTCAACAGCTCAGAAGCGGGAATATCTCATGGGGATTGAACAGTCTAAGAGCATCATCGGTCAAGATACCCGTCTGCAGTGAGGTAGAACGAAGCATGCTAAAGGATCTTGAAATAACGCAGAAGTACCTGCAGCGAGTTACCTGCAAGAGCAGGGATGTCCGGTTTAAAACCAATTCTTTCTACAGTCAGGCTAATCTGCTCTCAGGAGGGATTCTCAGACAAATACCAGCTTTTACTCAAGCAATAGGAGCATTTCATGATCGATCAGGACAAACGTAAAGCCATATACTCCCTACACAATGACGGGATGGGGATACGGGAAATCTCACGACGTCTGCGGGTAAGCCGAAACACCGTGAAAACCATAATCAAGCTAAAAGGCACCGTTCCTGATCTGCCGAGGAAGGATAAGACCAGCATTGATCCAGAACTTCTGGTAAAGCTGTATGCTCAATGTGAGGGAAGGATTCAACGGATACACGAGAAACTGCGTGAGGAAGAGGAGAGAGAGATCGGGTATTCCACCCTGAGCGCCATGATACGTGAACTTGGCTTAGGGCAGTCCCAAGAGACACGCTGTGCTCAGGTTCCCGATGAACCTGGAGTGGAGATGCAGCATGACAGTTCAACCTACACACGCAGCATTGGCGATAAAAAAGTGCGGATCATAGCCAGTCTTCTCTACTATCGGTATTCGAAGATCCGTTATCTCAAGTTCTATCGATCGTTCAACAGATTCAAGATGAAATGTTTTTTTCACGAAGCGTTAACTTTTTGGGGGTATGCTGCCCAGAAGTGTATTATTGACAACACCAACCTCGCCAGATTACGGGGAAGCGGAAAAAACGCCCTCATCGTGCCGGAGATGGAAAGGTTTGCCAAGGGATATGGATTTGAATTTGTCTGCCATGAAATCAGGCATCCCAACAGGAAAGCCGGGAATGAACGGAGTTTTTACACCGTAGAGACGAATTTTTTCCCCGGCCGCAGCTTTGAGGATATGGAAGATTTAAACGAGCAGGCTCTTCAGTGGGCAACAGTGAGAATGCCTAACCGGGAAGTGAGTAAAACCCGGTTACTTCCCCTGAAAGCTTTTGCCTATGAACAATCGTATCTCCGAACAGTTCCCCTGTATGTCCCGCCTCCCTATCGTGCACTCAAAAGAGACACAGACCAATATGGGTATGCATCATTTGACGGTAATTTTTACTGGGTGCCGGGAACCGATAGAGCTGAGGTAAGCGTGCTGGAGTACAGTAACTATCTCAAAATATATCATAAGCGGAAACTGCTTGGCGAATACGACTTGCCACCTGATGGAGTGAAAAACCAACGTTTCAGCCCCAAAGGACAGCCTGCACCGCAGCATCAGCCGAAGTATCGGAAAAAGCCGACTGCTGAAGAGGAGAAAAAGCTCAGGAGTCTATCAGAGGAAGTCTCCGCATATCTGGATTTTGTGCTCAAAGAGAAAGGAATTAGCCGACACCGGTTTATTCGCCGCCTCTTTGCCTTGCAGCAAAAGATCACCCCACCATTGTGTATCAAAACAATCAAAAGGGCTCTGAAGTATCGTGTTACAGACATGGAGACGATCCAACGGATTGCTATACTCCTGATGAATGAAGGGAATTATACCGTACCCTTTGTGGAAACAAACCAGGAGTTTTATACGAGAGAATCCTACCTTGAAGGAGCTACTGTCGATGAGGTGGATTTGTCCAGATATGACAAACTGACGGAGGACAGTGATGGATGAACACCTGAGGGAAATGCTCAAATACACCCGTTTCCGGGGGCTGCTTGCCAATTGGGACACGTACATCGAGCTTGCGGTGAAAGAAGATTTCTCCCCTGTGCAACTGCTGAATTATATCGTTGAGGAAGAATACAAAATTAAAAAAGAGAACTCAAGAAGGCTGAGAATCTCCCGTGCAAAGATCCCGGAAAACTATGTGATAGAAACCTATCCCTTCCAGCGACAACCAAATCTCAACAAGAAGAAGGTGCTCAGCATCTATGATGCATTTGACTACATTGAGAAAAAACAAAATCATATCTGGATAGGACCCACTGGGGTGGGAAAAACAGGACTTGCAACAGCATTTCTTACCCAAGCAGTGAACCACGGGTATAGTGGTCGATTCATTCTGTTTCCCGATCTCATAGAGATACTCTATAATTCGATAGCCGACCATTCGGAGGCGAGTGTGATTAAACTGTTTGCCTCCTATGATTGCCTGCTCGTCGATGAAGTGGGCTACATAGAAATCGAGCCGGTACAGGTAGGGCTGTTTTTTACCCTGATG
>CAYYPJ010000244.1:0-3699 GCA_964473495.1 uncultured Spirochaetales bacterium | reverse complement strand
CCGGGCAGATGTATTTGGCGCCATTATAGGTTCCGGCGCCGCAATGCTGGTGATAAGATAGATGCAGACCGTATTTGTATTTAACGTCCGGCGAGGAGTGATTGAATCGAAATATACCGGTTTGGACATCCAGAGAGGGCAGCCTCTTAGTGGAGGTGCGTGGTTGAAGAATGTGTTGGTACTACTGGACAGTAATGGATTGGTGACTGAGTATCCGGGCAGTACGATAACGACGGAAACGAACCGGATTAAGACTGCGCGATACCGGCTGAATGAGACGGGAAATGTGCGGCTTAATCGTGTAATGTTGATCTATAGCGGGAACCCGACGGTTAAAGTAAAAATTTATAATCATCGTTTCAGCAGTACAGCGACGCGCGAGATAACGCTTACCGATCTCACGAGTGAGAAGTGGAGTCTTTTGCCGAGTAGTTTCAAGGGTAATTACGTAGAGTTTGATATAACGAATTTCACTGAGTTGAAAGGGATATTTGCAGAGATAGGAGGCGCTTGATGTGGTACACAGCACCGTTGATATTAGGGGCGATGAAGGCTGGTGGGCATTTGCTACGTAAGCCAAAGCAGCGTCAGCCCGATACTGGCTGGATGCAGCGATACATTAATAATTGGCGTGGGGATGTGAGTAGCAGCAGTGTCCAACGTGGTGTTATGCGAGATGCGAGCCGGCAAATAGGGGCCAATGCTACCCGCACGAACGATAAGATCAGAGATAATTTAGCCAGAACGGGCAATGAGGGGTTGGCTGCTGCAAGTCTAATACAAAGCCAGCAGAACAGTAATCGTTCCGGATTGCGGGCGTTGGAGTCTGGTGCCAAGCAGCAAGCTCGCGCAAATGCGCGATCTGAGAGCAAAATAGAGCAATTGGAGATGGCTCGAGACCGTTTAGAGGCGGAGGCAAGGCAACGGCATAATGTAGCGATGGACAATTGGAATGCCGGATGGGGAGGTATGGCGTTAGAGACTGCCGGGAGTTTAGCAACCAGTGGATTGAGCGCATTGGATGCTGCAAAGAAAACCGCAGAAATAACGGCACAGCAAGGTACTCAGAGTGAACTTTTTGAAAAATTGGCAAATAAGAGTTTGATGCCGGATGATTTGAAGAGTGCTGTAGCAGCCGGAACGATAAGTATAAGTGAAGCGATGCGCTACAACAATGTGATTGATGCTGGGAATAATGATAAGGAGTACTTTGAGAAAGCAAAAGAATTGATAAAAGGCAGCCATGAATGGGATGACGGCATGGATGCACAGCAGAATCTGAATCTTTTGAAACTTAGTGTACCGAATGCCAACGGAGGTGATAACGAAGCGTATTATAACGAGTTGGCCAAGCTGAAAAAGGTTACTCGTCCTTATGACCCTACGATGACTTCTCAGCAGAACGTGAATCTTTTAAACAATCTCGCCGGAAACGATGGAGAGCAACAGAAGCAGGCATACTATAATATGAGCATCAACCCGAATCTTACTGAAGCTCAGGTGGATGCAGCCGTTCAGCAGGGAGTAATAACAGCGCAGATGGGGCTGAACTTGCGAAAAGCAATACAACCGGGGGATGTGGAGCAGGACTGGTATCTTGGTGAAGATGGGCTTGAGCATCGCCAGGCGAAGATAAATGGGCGTTGGCAAGACACGGGAGAAACGCGGAAGGCGAACTACAAGGCGCCAGATACAAAGAAAAGAGATCAGGCTCAACTGGAATTGATAAATATGGAAAATGAGTTGAAGATCTGGCAGAAGTATAAGACACCCCAGACTGACGAGAAGGTGATGGATCGGCTGATAGAGAATGCGGTGAGTGGTGATTTTAACCAAGTGCAAGATGATTTGGAAGCCTATGTGAACAGTTTGGATATCCCGATCAAAGGAAAGAGTTCATATTCTTTTGAAGGAGCGGATGGAAAGACCGTCACTTTCTCTTTGGAAGGAGAGAATGATTCGGCCAAGCTGTTTAATGCCCGGCTGAAGCTATACCAGCGTTACAGTAAGATATTGATGAACATACGATTGGGGATGGGGAGCAATCCGACAGGTATCTCTGATGCAGATTTCAATTCAGACTTTGATTGGGAGTAGTAATGCAATATAAAAGAGATCAATTTTTATTTGCCCAGAAAGTATTGAAAAAGTACGAGCCGGCCAGTCACCGAGCCATGTTAAGTGAAGAACAGCGCAGTAAACTGGGTAAGATGCAGGGGTATGTGGATAGATTCAGCGAAGAGTTTGAGGCTGATGAGCGCCAGATGGCGTTTGCTACTTTGCCCATGGACGAACGAACAGGGCAAGGATTACCAGAACCACGAGGTGAGCGCATGACATCGTTTTCTCAGATGCCGCTTGATGAACGAACCGGGGAAGGATTGCCAGTGCGACCTCTGGAAAAGAAGCCGGGTATTTTTCAGCAGATGGTGAACGTGTTCAAACGAGATAAAGGGAGCGGCGCTGTAGCAGAGCCAGGCGCAAGGGTAGATTTGGCCGACCCTCAATCTGAGGAAGATGAGCAACTGCGTGATCTTATAGCGAAGAGAGAGTATGAAGTAGGGCGTGTACGACCGCAGGAGGTAAACCGGCTGGCACAGTACAAAACGATGTACAATCCTAACGATTACCTGAAGATGTTGGATGCAGAGGAAGAGCGGTATTATCAACGAGTACTTTCCAAAATGGGGGAGAGTGGCCGGAAGGCTTTTAAGGACGCAACAGGAGTTGATCCTGCGATAGTGCAATATCATCCAGAGGGCATACCTTCCGGTGAGGAAAACAAGGCAGGCTACGCAGGGGAATTGGAATACAGCTATAATGCTAAGGGCCAAAAGAATCTGCTGGCCGAGACTGAGAGGAAAGAACGGCTAGGGGAAACGGCGATAGTGTTGGATGCGCTGGTTGGCCCCTTTGCAAACCTTCCGGTGAAGAAAGCAGAGCAAGCGGTGAAGTTGACGACAAACATCCTGCACAAAATCACCGGAATACAGTGGGAGGATGGTGGGCGTGAGACAGCCTTGAAGAAGGCCAGAGATATACTGAATGAAGGTAATAGTGAAGCAGTGAAGCAGTTTAAAGGATTGTATAATGTAGCTGAATTTGGTGCCGGTATGTCTGAGTTTCTCGCTGATCGGGCTCTTTTGATAGGAGCTACAGGAGTTACCAGTACTTCAATGCTTTTTGCCATGAACTCTATGGTGCAGAACAGCCCTGAAGTGGTGAGCGGAGAAATGGACGTGGGTGATTATTTGCAGCAAGCCGGAGTAAGTGGTATAACCGGTTTATTATTTGATGCGGCAAGCAGCACACTGGTAAAGACTGGATTACAAAAGAATCTAGCGATGAAACTAGCTTCTAAGATGCCAGAAGGGATGACGATCAAAGAGGCTGATGCTCTTACGCAGAAGATGACCCGGCTGTTAATGGCGCCAGCGCACTCTGCGACCTCTGGCGTAGTGGGTGGTGGAACCCAGATACTGAATAACCTGCTGGAGCATAAAGAGGATCTGCTGGATGGTGTACCAAAAGCAGCGACACAGCTGGCTCTATATAGTTTTATCACAAGTGTAGCTCCTACCTTTGTAGGTAAAGGTAGCTTACGACCGGCTGAGATGAAAGTAGGTATGAAGGCGGCACGTGATTTATTCAATGAGCAGCTTTTTTACCGACAAGTAGTAGAACATAAGTTACCACAGA
>CAYYPJ010000243.1:0-3710 GCA_964473495.1 uncultured Spirochaetales bacterium | reverse complement strand
TTTTATGGAAAATTTGGTTTTTATGCTTGACTTTCTGCCCCTAATCATAGTTATAATAGTAACTATGATTAAGCAAGCGCCAAAACCAAAGATTATCCAAGTCTACAACAAGAAAGCCAAGACCACCTATCTCTATGAGGACATCGCCTACTGGGATCCCGAACGCAAGCAGGGGCGCCACAAGCGCAAGGGAATCGGCAAACTTGATGCCAATGGGAATGCTGTCTACAACGACTTCTATCTTGATAGGATTGAGCGGAATAATGAGGAGCAGAAGGAGCGGGTGGTATCCAAAACTACCCTTTTGGGTGAGAACCTCATTCTGGACAAGATCATTGCGGATACCGGCTTGAAACAGGTGCTTTCCAAGACAATCGGCAAGAGAAAGGCTGACTTTGCCCTGCAGCTGGTGAAACATTCTGTCTGTGAGGGCAAGCCCCTCTGCTCTGCCGAGGACTGGCTTGATGCCCGTGGATTCGACGGATCCGCTCTCTGCTCCCAGCGGATCACTGATTTTCTCAGGTCTCTGGACAAGGACACCCAGAACACCTTCTCTGCAGGATGGATTGCAAAGAAAGCTGAAAAGAGAAGCCTTCTGTTTGCTATCAGCAGCATATCCAGCTACGCCAAGAACAACCCATATGTGGAACGGGGCTATAACAGGGACCATGGGGGTCTCGAGCAGATAAACATCGCCCTCATAAGCACCTACGAATCCAATACACCCCTATGGTGCACAGAGCTGCCAGGAAGCATGTCCGACCAGATTGCCCTGGAATATGTCTTTGACCATCTGCAGAAGCTGGATGTCGGAAAGGTCGGGCTCTTTTTGGACAGGGGTTTCTACAGCGACTACAACATACGCAACCTTACCCAGAAGAACTATCAGTTTACCATGCCTGTCCCTTCCCGCATCAAGTGGCAGAACGAATTCATCGACAACCACCGTGGGGATCTCCAGCGTCCTGCCAACCTGCTCAAGACTGAGGACAAGGATTCCATCGTTTACGGTCTGACTGTTGTCGAGACAACCAAGTACGGCAGGATGTGGGTCCATCTCTACTATGATGCCGTCAGAAAGGAGCGTGATGTGGCCCTCCTGATGGAGACCCTCAGGAAATGCCAGGTCGAGCTTGAGGATGGGCGCCTGCTCAAGAGCCATGAGCAGTACTATACTAGGTATTTTTCGGTTAGGGAGACCCCAAAGCGGGGAAGGAAGGTCATCCTCAAGAATGAAGCGATTGATGGCTACATCAGCGGGCACAGTGGCTATTGGGTGCTCCTGTCCACCAATGAGAAGGATACAGCCAAGGCCCTCTCTCAGTATCGTTCCCGTAATGACATTGAACTTCATTTTGACGATATGAAGAACCTCCTGGACTGCAACCGTATCCGAGTCCATTCGGAAGATGTGATGCAGGGACGGATCTTCATCAACTTCCTGGCGATGATTGTGGTGAACGAGCTGAAGCGGTTCATAGCAGCCATCCCTGCCAAGGAGAGGAAGTATTGGAACCACAAGAGGATCCTGCACAAGGTCGCCACCTACTCAAGGATCCATTACAAGGGCAAGTACAAGGATGTCTATTCGAGGCCCACCAAGGCCCAGAGACTGATTTTTGACCTGTTCGGAATCAAGTATAATTGGAAGGGAAAGATGGTCAATGACGATGGTGAGGTGGTGCCTATGGACGAGGATTATGATGCCTAGTTACAAAAAGTTGGGAATTTGGGATACAGAAGCTTCTTCAGGAGATGTTTTGAATCAATCAACTCTGCCTTAATTACTCGCGTTAATCACACTCAGCTTCTTCAGGAGATGGAGGAGTTTTTTCAGTGGATGTAACTGATACGATTTGCTGTTTCTTCTTGATAAAACAATTCGTAAGTGTCTCATCATCGTACTGTGCAAATCAACACAAGGAAAGCGATACACTGATAAGGAGTCTCGCACCGTATTACAGGAGATAAAGGGGAAAGGAAGTATAGACTTATGCTGTATTTGGAAAAAAGGTGTGATTGGGGATGAAATATATGGATAAAAGGTGCAAAAACAGCAGGAAAAAGCTGTAAAAAGGTGCATGTTTAGTATATAATATATTTATATATAAGGAAATGTGATGATATTGAAAAGAAAGATAAATTCAGCATTAGAAAGATGGTTTAACTCTAAGAAAGAAACCGCTTTACTGGTAATGGGTGCTCGACAGGTCGGAAAGACTACATCTATTCGAGATTTTGGAAAGAAGCACTATTCCTCTATTATAGAGATGAACTTTGAGGAGAAACCCAGTCTTAAAGCAATATTTGATGGAGATCTGGATGCGATTACCATATATGAGAAACTCAGTGTGGCTGGAATAGGTGTTATAAAACCTCATAAAACATTATTGTTCTTTGACGAGATTCAATCTTGTCCGCAGTCTAGAACGGCAATAAAATTCCTTGTACAGGATGGAAGATGCGATGTCATCGCTTCAGGCTCTTTATTAGGAATCAATTATAAGGAAGTTTCATCATATCCCGTTGGGTTTGAACAGAAATTGGAGATGACATCGATGGATTTCGAGGAGTTCCTATGGGCTAATGGTATATCAGAAGAAAATATACATAAGCTGCATGTTCATTTTAAGAAGAAGAAACCAGTTGATACCTATATACATTCTAAGATGATGGACCTTTTTAAGCGATATATGATTGTTGGGGGAATGCCTGCAGTTGTTTCAACTTACATTGATACTCATGATATTGCAAAAGTCATTGAACAGCAGAAGATTATCATTGGAAGTTATCGGGATGATATTGCTAAATATGCAGGAAATAAAAAAACACGAGCTAAAGCGGTATTTGATTCGATTCCGATGCAGTTAACTGAGAAAAATAAAAAGTTCAAACTAGTAAAGGTCAAAACAGGAGCAAAGAACAGATCCTATGAGGATGCTGTCATGTGGCTTTTTGATGCGGGGATTGCTTGTTATTGTTTTAATATTACTGAGTTGGAGATACCCTTAGAATTATGTGAAAAACGGAGTATCTATAAATTTTTCATGTGTGATACAGGATTGTTATCCTGTATGTCATTGGGTAATGTGCAAAAAGCAATACTCGATGGAGATTTATGTATAAATGGGGGAGCCATAACAGAGAATGCTGTTGGAGACCTGTTAAGGAAGAATACCCATTCGCTGCATTATTATGATAGAAAAGGGCGGTTGGAAGTAGATTTCATTATCAACAGGAACCAAACCGTGTTACCCGTTGAGGTCAAATCTGGAGCTGATTATATGAAACACCCATCACTTACCAAGATATTAATGGAACAGAATAACACGATAACATCAGCGATAGTTCTCTGTAGAGAGAATATTCAGGAGATTGGGGAAATAACGTATTATCCCTTATATATGGTGATGTTCTTGTAACCTGCATACCATTACCTGTCGACGAGATGACTCGGCAGTAGTCAGAAGGTGATCAACTGACTACTGTAGCGATTGATCGTTTATTCTCAAGTAACTGTTTAGTCCTATGAACAGACAATGTCAAATTATTTGTATAAGTTCTTTCCACTAATTGAAAGAAGTTATAAACTTTTTTCAACTCTTTCCTGAATACCGGGCATTAAGTATAGCTGATTTCTTACTTGTGCCCAATTTCTAATGGTAAGGCTGCAAACTTTGAGAGCCCAATTGGAATCAGGAAAGATCACG
>CAYYPJ010000242.1:0-3712 GCA_964473495.1 uncultured Spirochaetales bacterium | reverse complement strand
ACGAGAAGCAAGTGGTGTTCTACAGCCCGAAATATGCAGCGAAGGCAAAGGCAGACAGGGCCAAGTCTGTTGCCAAAGCCCATGCTCTGGCACGATCTCCCGGAAGCTATACCTCCCGTTTTTCCGCTAAATTGTAACCAGAAAATTAAGGGAATTTGGGAAGCATGCTCCCGGGTGTGAGATATCGCGAATCTTTCCTATTAGAAAAAACTTACCAGCGCAGCTATCCCGGTAACAGAAGAAACTCATGTATGCCCTTCCAAGAGGGTACTTGAGCTAAAGAATATGAAAAAGCACTCATTTGGTTACAGAATGCAGGTCTCATATATAAGATATATCATTATCCTCCTGATATGTATCATTCCGCTACTGTATTTGCAGGTAATAGGTTATCTATTGGTGAATCAGCTTATCTTCCAATGGCCAGATCTCGAAGAGACCTAATTACTGTTTCCAGGTCCCTGGTACAAAGAGCATGATGACTGAAAATAGTTCGAGGCGACCGAGAAGCATGAAGAATGAGAGCAACCACTTCCCCACGATATTTATATGCGCATAATTCTCCATAGGACCAACTTTACTGAGACCAGGACCGATATTCCCAAGGGTCGCTGCGACACATGATAAACCTGATTCAAGATCAAGGCCTGTGGTGATCATAATGAGGGTGGTCCCCACGACAAACAAGCCCATATAGAAGATGAAGAAAGCTGCCACCGAAAAGACAACATCATCTTTAAGTACTTTCTGGTTGAATCGTATCCTCTGAACCTGCTGAGGATGGAGCAGGTGCTTGATCTCAAGAATGATACATTTGCCGATTATCTGTATTCGAACCTGCTTGATTGCTCCTCCTGTTGATCCGCTCGAGCCACCAATGAACATGAGCAGCAGTAGTATAAAACGAGTAGATTGCGGCCAAATATCAAAATTGGCTGTCACGTAACCGGTTGTTGTTTCGATACTGATGACTTGGAAGAATCCGTGTCTCAATGCTGTACGTATTGAGGTATAGTCCCCTTGAGTAAGAAGGAGGGCCGTGACGGTGAAGCCGAAGAATAGGGTGCCGAAGAGGTAGAACCGGAACTCCTCATCTCTAAAGTAGCTTTTCAACTTTCCTTTTAGTGCCATATAATGCAGTACGAAGTTTGCTCCTGCCAAGAACATGAAGAAGGTGATTACCCACTCGATCGCTGGACTGTTATAGGCCCCTACACTCAAGTTTCTCGGTGAAAACCCTCCTGTTGCCATAGTCCCGAAGGTATGGGTCAGGGCATCAAAAAGATTCATTCCGCATACCATCAAAGCGATCGTCTCTGCTGCACTGATCACTACATAGACGAGCCATAGAAGCATAGCGGTCTGCTGTATTCGAGGGGTGAGCTTCTCAGGTATAGGACCAGGGACTTCTGCCTTGAACAGTTGCATCCCCCCAACACCTATGAACGGAAGGATAGCAAGACCTAGGACGATGATTCCCATACCACCGAGCCAGTGCGTCAGGCTTCGCCAGAACAGTAGCCCACGCTGCTGTGATTCAATATCCTGCAGGATGGTAGCTCCGGTCGTGGTGAATCCCGACATCGCTTCAAAGAAAGCATCGGTGTAGCTAGGGACCATTCCGCTAAGATAGAACGGCAGGGCACCTATGACCGAAGCAAGAACCCAAGAGAGGGTGACCACAGCAAAAGCCTCACGGACCTTAAGCTCCTGATATCCCTTTTTCGTGCGGCCGAACAGAAAGAGGACCAGCCCGATGAGCAGGCCTATTGCTATGCTCTCAATGAAGGCTATCGTATCTGTTCCGTTGGAGGCAAGACTCCAGCAAAGAGGCCAGATCATCATGAGTGATATGATAATACCAAGAAGACCTAGGACTCGAAGGACTATTTTAAACTTCATACGGAGATATCCATCATATTGGTGAATTTTTTCATGTTAGTCTCTGATGAGAAGACCAGTAGCTGATCACCGGCTAGGATCTTCGTATCTCCCTTTGGAAGGAGGATCGTATTCTTTCGCTTTATCATGGCAAAGATCACTCCCTTGGGTATGTTCAGTGATGAAATACGTCTACCCGTAAGAGGACAACCCTGATGGACGGTTATCTCAAGAATCTCTGAATTGATACGATCAATGAGGAAAAGGGAACTAGCACTCATCGGATATCGAATATAACGAAGGATCCCTGAAGCCAAAGATTCATTCGGATTGACCACCGCATCGACGGGGAGTTTTCGCACTAATCTCGTGAGAGTGTTGCTGTGAACTATCGCAATACTCTTTCGAGCATTCATCGTCTTTGCAAGAGAAGCTAAGATAATATTCTTCTCGTCTGAGCCTGTTGCTGCGATGAAGCCATCCATGTTGGCGATACCTTCATTTTCCAGAAGGCTTTCACTAATACCATCACCATTGAATACGATGATCTTCGGAAACTCAATGTTTAGCTGCTGACAGACTGCGATATCAATATCAATGATCTTGATTTCGATACCTGGGTGATTATTCAGGAGTCTGCGTGTGATAGCCATACTGCTCTTGCCACCACCGACGATCATGACTCTGCGTATTCGTTTTGCTTTCTTTCTGGTGAATAGCTGTTCGACTTCTTTACTGTGGTTCCTGAACGTGATCAGATAACATAGGTCACTCTTTTGCGCGATCCAGTCTCCTGATGGGGTGAATCCTCCCATCCCGCGTTCGACATAGACTAGCACCGCCCCATACTCGGGGTGCTTGACGGCTATCTCCGAGAGACTCAACCCAAGGATGGGGGAATCTTCTGTTACCAGGAAGGCATAGGATCCGGCTTGACCTGAGAGGAACTCAGTGGTATGTACCGCCGAATTGACGAAGAGCATCTCTTCGATCTCACGCGCAACAGATCGTTCCGGTGAGAGAATCTCGTCTATCTGAAGTACCTTTGCCCATTCAGGGGATTCGGTGTATTCTACACTCATGGCCCGCGATATGACTCGCTTGACTCCAAGATGTTTTGCCTGCCAACATGCCATGATGTTCACTTCATCCTTGTTTGAACAGGCTATAAGGAAATCAATCTCTGATTCACCGGTAACCCCGGCTTTAGCTAATACGGATGGGCGTGATCCATTACCGATGACTACTTGAACATCCATCTCGTTTTTCAACTGCTGTGCATATTCTTCACGACTCTCGATTACAACAATATCATGTCCAGCTTTTGAGAGGGTAGATGCTAAGGTATACCCAACGTTTCCGGCTCCAACAATTACTATCTTCACAATTGGTCCTTTTGCATATTCAAGATGATATCAAACTGCGTATTGCACCATATTAGTACAGCTTTCCGTTCTATTCAACCGGGGAATAGGACACCTCGGGAAATCGTATAAAAATCAGAACAATTATAACCTCTAGGATTAAATGGTTCCATTTTCCAATCTCCCGTATGAATGAAACTCTAAGGTTTAATCAACCAATAGGGAAAATAGGGACCGAGGACAGACTCCTTATGAAACTCAAAGGTTTAAATAAAATCAGGTTCTCTGTGTAGAGTAGACATGCTATCGACCTCCACAAAAAGAAGAGTATCGACAGCGATCCCCTCCCAGGACTGTACGTGCGCAACTCACGCACACGGCTCCTAGCACTAAACATTCGTCCATCGCCAGATGTCCTTACATGGCTCTCTGACAACCTCCTCAACTTCCCATAACTGTTTCCCACT
>CAYYPJ010000241.1:0-3719 GCA_964473495.1 uncultured Spirochaetales bacterium | reverse complement strand
ACCTGTGACCTCCGGGTTATGAGCCCGACGAGCTGCCAACTGCTCTACCCTGCGTCGATGTGAGTGTAAGATATAGAATAATGCCTAAAGAGTCAAGGGGGGAAGTGGCGTTTCCGTTGTATCGCCTTATTATCGGATAAGGGCTGTTTTTTCTATGGCAATACTCATACTATAATGATACAATTCTACAAATATATAGTTTGCTTCCTCTTATGTCTTAGCAGGAGAAAGGGGTAAGAACTCATAAAAAAAGTGGATAATAAAAAGATATGATAGGATTCTTTAGTATCTCAGGCGGTATTATTGTTCTTTTAGCTTCCGGAGCATCAGCTGCAGTTGCTTGGTATCTTTCTCGAAATGTTTTTCTGCGAAAGTATCATACCATACTTGATGAAAGCAAAAAGAATTTCTCTACGTCTGTCGTCTCAGAGCGGCAATTGTATAAGAATCTTCTTGACCACACTTCTGACGGAGTGGTTTTGATGGATAAAGATTATACCATCATCGAAGTCAACAAAAGTTTTCTCAGGATGTTTGAGTTCGCTGAAACAGAAATCAAGGGAAAACCATTATACCAATACATCTTGTCTGATGCTGCGTGTTCTGACTCAAACCAAGAGGCACTGATCAGAACTGAACATGACGCATATGAGACTGTTCGCATAAAGAAGAATGGCGATCCTATTATTGTGAAGATAACTACCTTCACGGTTGATTTAGCTACAGATGCAGGAGAGAAGCAGTTTATCTGTTCTCAATATACCGATGTCACTGAGATTGTCAAAAAAGAGAAGAGGATAACTGAATTAGCATACTATGATGCATTGACCTCTCTCCCGAATCGTTATCTACTTGAGTCAAAAGCTGAAGAGATGCAGATGATGGGAGGAGCGAGCCGGTACTCTTTTGTCTTTATGGATCTGAATGGATTCAAACATATCAATGATACACTTGGTCATGAATATGGTGATGCATTGCTCGTCGCATTCTGTAAACGTGTGCGAGGGAATATTAAACAGGATGATTTCTTTGCACGTATTGGCGGCGATGAATTTGTCCTGTTATTACCTCATACGCCGCGTAAGATCGCCTATAAAGTCGTAGAACGTATTCACAAGATGCTTGAGAATCCCTTTATGATCAAAGGTCAGCGAATATTTGTTGGCGTCGCAGCAGGGATCACTGGATATCCTGAAGACAGTTCTTCAATAGAAGAGCTGCAGCGTTTTGCCGATATAGCGATGTATACAGCAAAACAGCAGCATATCCCCTATATGTACTATGAGGAGCAGATGCATAATCAATATAAAGAACGATTGGCTCTTGAGCAGAACCTGATTATGGCTCTTAAGCATCAGGATGAGATCATACTCCACTATTTGCCCGTCATAGATTTGAAAGATTCTTCTATTCTCTCTTTTGAAGCTCTTTGCCGCTGGAATCATCCTGAGTTGGGATTGATTCCCCCCTCAAAGTTTATTCCCATGGCAGAAGAGACCCAGCTGATCTATGATGTAGGGGATCTTGTGCTGAAGAAGGCCTTCAAACAGGCATATCTTTGGCAGCGTGCCGGGTATGACTTCTCCGTTACGATAAACCTTTCTGCTAAAGAACTGGTTCTTCTCAATACGATCAGTAAGATAAAACGTCTCATTCGACAGTACTCCGGAGTAGAGGAATTCATTGAACTGGAGATCACTGAAGCGATGTCCATGCTGAACTTGGAGAGGGGAAAAGCTGCTGTAAAAGAACTCAAAGAGATGGGGTTCAAGATCATACTTGATGACTTCGGATCCGGTTACTCTTCACTGAATTTTCTGCGTGATCTTCATGTTGACCGATTAAAGATCGACAAACTTCTGATTGATGATGCAGCACATACAAATGCAACCAGCCTTATTCTGAAGGGTTTGCTCCATATTGCGAATGTGATGAATATTGATATCATCGCTGAAGGTGTTTCCACCTTGGAACAGAAGCAGCTCTTGGAATCTATTGGATTTCGGTATCTACAGGGATTCCTATTCAGCGAACCAGTTCCTGCGAGTGAAGTGACTCAAGTGATAGATCGATTGTCACAGGGAACCAGTCCTTTTGCTAAAAATGTGAATTTGAGTCAGAAATACACAAGAAACGGACATAAAAATCTAATTGGGTCATAATGAACCAACATGGTAGTCTTATGTCTCTGTGACAGGTTAGTATGATCAACTGCTAATTGCATGTATATTATGTAATTAGCATATTTTATGTATCGTTGGAAATAGTTGGCACACCTTATGCATATAAGTATATGTAACGAAGAGAAAATATAAAAGATGCGGAGGTGTATGATGAAATATTTAGTGAGAAGAAATCCAAACACAGGGAACTACGTAGATGAGTTCGATCGTTTCTTTGATGACTTCTGGGATTTCCCCAAAGTTTCGTACGACACGGGCAGACTACCGTCTGTAGATGTTTGTGAGACGGAAGATGCATATATTCTAGAAGCTGAACTCCCGGGATATGCAGAAAGCAATGTCGATGTGCATGTTGAGAAACATGTCCTCCATATCTCATCGATGAAGGAAGAGACAAAGCAGAAAAAAGAACCGGAAGATCCGAAGAAGGGAGAAAAGAGCACCTATATCCTCAGAGAACGATTAGTAGGATCATTTCAACGAAGCTTCGCATTACCTGAACAGGTTAACGAAGAGAAGATATCAGGTGAATTCAAGAACGGTATCCTGACACTTACTATTCCTAAGAGTCCAGAAACCAAGCCGAAAAAGATCGACATCAAATTAGCATCATAGCAGATAGGACCAAAGGGAAACATGAATGAGCCGGCTGAGAAGCCGGCTTTATTCATACCTACCAGGTGATTGAATAATCGATAGGATCAGCCAAGAGCAGGAAATCTATAAGAGGGATTCTGAACTCTACCTGTTTTGACGAATGTTTGATCCCATGTTTCTGGGAAATAATAGGTGAATCAGTATTGATGATCAGAGAGATATAGGAACGATTAATAGCATCTGGGCCTTCTTCTCCCAGTAGATAGCTTATCATGTCGAGATAATCTGCTTTTGATACCCCGATATTCTCTTCAGGTCCAAAGATCGCAAATGAAGGATCCTTAAGCAGGGGGATGAGCTCTGTCAGCTCTGCATAGTTTCTTATATCAAGATAGAGCTTCAGTGTATGTGAATTCCCCGTCGTCGTATAAGAAAAGAGCGATTCAAGGTGCAGTTCATCATGGACATCATTAAAGAATGTATGTGCATCGCCGAATTGGAATGTGCCGGTATAGTGATCTTCTTCCGGTTCATCAAATGATGCATTGAATGCATAAGGAGACTGATTGATGGAGGCCTGCATATCCTGTATGTTGATATTGGTGATATCAGAATCTTCTTTCGGCAGGAGGGTCGTGAAGTCCTCGGCGACAGCGGTAAAGAACTTCTCAACTTGAATATCAAATGAAACCTGTCCTGTAGAATCTGCATTGATATAGATATCCTGTTTGATCGTACAGGATGTGAAACCAAATAAGCTTATCATTATGAACAGTATAACATATAGTATTATGTGCTTATGCATATGGAAATCCTCTATTATTCTTGTGTATAGAATCACATGCTTACCCTTAAACAGGTAAGATCATAATCGTTTGATCATATCATGTTGTTCTAATATATAGAATCCTATCTCCATCTCAAAGTGACATTTTTCCT
>CAYYPJ010000240.1:0-3726 GCA_964473495.1 uncultured Spirochaetales bacterium | reverse complement strand
GAAGCTGGTCCATGGAATCCATGACGAAGCTCACCAGCACCTCGTTGAGCTGGTTGACGTACATGCCCTTCTTCTTGTGCTCCATGACCCATGGTGGATATGCCATACTGCCTCCATATATATTACAATCTATGTAATACATATGGAGGAAATTTCAAAATGCTAAGTGGTGCTCATACATATACAGCCATAAGTGAATATGTATACAACACATGTGCTGGCAAGGGTGTGTTTCCCACCTATGTGGGATGAATATAGCTCAAGGGGAACGTCAGCTTCTTGCCATTGCAAGAACTATTCTTGCTGACCCGAAGATCCTGATCCCTGATGAAGCCACTTCGAATGTGGATAGTCTCACAGAAGCACACATACAACGGGCTATGAGAAATCTTATGGCAGGAAAGACTAGTTTCATCATTGCTCATCGACTTTCAACGATCAAGCATGCTGATAACTTGCTCATAATCCATAACCACACGATTATTGAACAGGGGACACATCAAGGCCTGATGGGAAAAGGCGGATTTTACTCGAGATTCTAAGCTATTCAGTTTGAAGAGGTCAATTTCACAGAGAAAATATCTATCTGATTAGAATCACCCCTCAAGAACACGCAATATCTCAGGTAACAGTTGCTTCTTACGGGACAGGATACCAGGAAGGAGGAATTCCCCTTCAGATGCTTTCTTATAAGCCAGATTGCGTTCACCTTTAAGATAGCGGCTAGAGAGAAGGATACTATCTTCTTTCATCACATTAGTGATCAATAACATTGTCCAATCAAGGTGATAGACACTTCTCACGTCCTCAAGCGTCTTGATGAAAACATCTTTGACCTCATCTACATTCTCAAGAGTCGTCACCTCAACTTGACCAATACCAAAAGAACAACCAGATTCCTCATACACCTTAAAGTCAGCTTCAACAGTCTTCCTAGGATCCGCCTTCGTAAGTACCGTAGTGTTACTGTACAACTTTTCTCCAAAGACGCGATAATCAGCTATGTCAGCTGCAGTGCATAATGCATCAACCACCAGATGATCTTCCTTAGTCGTCGTTGGAGACTTTAAGATAACCGTATCTGAGAGAATCCCCGCAAGAAGGAGCAATGCAATCTCCTTTGTCACGGCAATCCCATATTTGATATAGTGCTGATAGACCAAGGTGCAAGTACTCCCTACCGGTGCAGCGGCAATATAAATAGGAACCCTTGTTTTCTCTGCTCCCAGTCTGTGGTGATCGATGATCTCAATCACTTGAGAGTCTTCAAGGCCTCTGACACTTTGCGAAATCTCATTATGATCGACAAGAATCACTTTTTTCTTTGGTCTTTTGATAAAACAACGACGAGTAACCGTACCGATAAACTGCTTTTGGTTGAATACCGGTAGCCCTCTATACCCTGAATGAACAAGCTTCTCTAATGCATCATCAAACAGATCACTCGCCTCCAATCTTGGTATACCGGACGATAAGATATTCTTTACTGGAAGACTTAGGCGTAAGAGACGTATTGTCTCTGCTGTATCAAGATACGAGATAAAGACACTTCCTTCATAGGAAGAGAAATCATAATCAATCTCCTCACATTCTTGATACCCTGTCAGAATGATCGCAGGAAACTGCTTGGCAACTGCATGATCAATCAAATTTCTTCGCATCCCCACTACCATTACAGGTTTTGCTGGAAGCAGTTCACTCATCCGTTTCAGACTTACAGCATAGGGCATTGCTCCTGTCATAATAAAAGTGGAAAACTCCATTAGTCTACCCTTTTTCAGTAATTGGCCATCCACCACATGAACAAAATTCTCCACACGAAAGTTATATTTTGGTCTCCCTATACTATTTTCCCGCATAAATAACCCGGTGATGTCATCAACACTGATCAATCCTGCATAGACATCCTCATCATCATAGACGGGGACAACACTGATCTTTTTATGATTCAACAGGTTTACTACCCTATAAACAGGATCATTGATGTGCAACTTCTCCCCAGGCTCTTTGAAAATATCCTGGACTCTTGGACGAAGATCCTTCACAAAATGCGGAGGTATTACCCCACACTCCTTAAAAGCCTCTTTTGTCGCATTGTTCATATGCCCGCATCTAATGGGTACATACTGTATATCGGGATCAAGCTGCTGCTTTAAGGCAGCATAACAGTATGCAGAACATACAGAATCCATATCTGGATTCCTGTGACCGGTGACATAAACTGTATCTATCATGCGATCAACCTCTCTTTTCTGTTTGCCAAAACACGCAGGAGCTATTGCATATAGTACCTGAATGCCTCTACTATAGCAATAAACGTAGGAGGATGTTATGGGAAATAACGTAGTAATAGCCAATGACCATGGAGCTATCGAGGTAAAACAACAACTTGTCGAACACCTGATCTCTCGAGGATACAATATAACGAATCTTGGAGTAGATATCTCGGATCCAGTCGATTACCCCGACATGGCAGCTGCCGCATGTAAAGAATATCTCAAAGGCGGGTATGTGTTTGGTATTGTCTGTTGTGGTACAGGAATTGGTATCTCAATCTCAGCGAACAAGATAGACGGCATACGCTGTGCGCTGCCGCAGAATATCTTCTCTGCAACTATGGCAAAAGAGCATAACAATGCGAACTTCATTGCATTTGGTGGAAGAATATCATACCAGGAAAGTATTACCGCTATGTTAGATGCATTCATCGATGCAAAATTTCAGGGCGGCCGCCATATGAACAGAGTTCAAAAAATTATGAACCTAGAAGATTAGCCGGTAGAAAAAGGCCAAACACATCCATAGAAAGTGGCTGGCCTTGCTTCTTACTTCGGTAACTTGTCCACGTCAAAGGGATAAGGCAGCAACTCCTTTAAAATATAATGCTGTTCAATCGTATCAAGAGTTCCAAGATAGATATCTAACGTCGAAGGACAGAACTCAACCAACACCTGCAGACATAAAGCACATGGGGGTACCGGCGGTTTGCTGTCACTTACAATAACGATTGATTCATACGGTTGTTTCCCATCCTGTGCGATCGCATGCCAAAGTGCATTTCTTTCAGCACATATAGTTGCGCCATAACTTGCATTCTCCACATTACACCCGGTATAAATCTTATCTGAGTCTTTCACGACCAATGCAGCTCCTACCTTGAATCCTGAATAAGGAGCATATGCATGGTCTCGTACATCTTTTGCTAATTGATATGCAGTTTTAATAATCTTCTTCATTCATGTAGTATACCATATCTGTCAAGGTTGACAAAACTCCTTCTTTTGTTATGTTCAATATACTATCAATCAACTATGATGGGAAAACAAGGTGCATTTTATAAATCAATGAAATATATTTCTATTTGGAGGTGAATCATGATCGTTCCCTTTGCTAGTAAGAAGCCCATTATTGCTGAAAGTGCATATATATTCACGAGTGCCGATATTGTCGCAGAAGTCACACTGGGAGAACACTGTTCTGTGTGGTGTAATGCATCCATTCGTGGGGATCTGGCCCCTATAATCATCGGAGACGGATCAAATGTGCAAGATAACGCAGTGATCCATGTAGACACCGATAAGCCGGTCATCATTGGGAGAGACGTGACGATTGCTCACTCTGCAATCATTCATGGCTGCAGTGTCGGGGATAACTGTCTCATAGGTATGGGAGCAATCATACTGAATGAAGCAGTCATTCAGCATGACTCTATCGTCGGTGCCGGGG
>CAYYPJ010000239.1:0-3772 GCA_964473495.1 uncultured Spirochaetales bacterium | reverse complement strand
CTAAAACTTGAAGGTTGGATATGTAGCATATAATTCAGCCTGAGAATTCAGGATAAATGGCAGAAGGTGTCCCACACCCTTAAACATGGCTATGTTCTCAATATTTATGAACTCATAGCTTTATGTATAAGTTTTCTTTCAAATAGGCACCTGTACGCTGAAAAACAGCCCCGAAACCAATCAAGGAAGTAATTGAATACCGGATTGCCGTGGAAAATCATGTGCTGAAGTTTTTGGCAAAATACAACCATGTTTAAAATGCTAATAGAGATCAGTGAACGATATGACTGTATTTTCCACTTCTGTTCTTATCGAAAAATATCTGGATACAGTATTTTTCAAGCAGGGTAAGCCGGTTGTGATAGACCGCTCGTTAAATCATCCATACTTCAAACTATTAGTAGTTGGTTATGATTTTAATTCTCCTGGTATATTTTAGATAACGCGTATCTCAAGGATCTCAGATGTTTGAATCACTTTATATAGGCTAGTGGCTCCGTTAGTTCCGGCCAAGTGGCTCAATCACACCGTTGAACTTATCATGTGAAAATATCTCTCTAATATACCATCATTTATCATTATTTACATCATTTATATTGACTTGCGTGAAATTTTCTCTTATAAATAAACCAGAGGTTAGTTATGTTAATACGATTCAATGTGAAGAATTTCTTATCGTTCGATTCGATGCAGGAATTCTCTATGATTGGAGGGAAAGTACGCAGAAAATCATCTCATATCACCGATGACAGGAATATCAAACTATTGAAGTTTGCAGCTCTGTACGGAGCTAATGCATCAGGGAAATCAAATCTTGTTCATGCAATCAGTTTCGCGCAAAGAGCTATTGTTCATCGCCTTCCTAAGGCTCATACAGCAAAATACTGCAAAGTAGATACTGCTAACAGACAGAAGGACAGTTATTTCGAGTTCGAAATAAAAATCGGAGGAGCCTATTATGCATATGGATTCGAGATACGATTAAATACAAGCAGATTCACCTCAGAATGGCTGGTCAGGCTGATGCCGAACGGAATTGATAAAACCATATTCTCCCGTGATATCGAGAAAGGGACCTATTCGATAGATACCTATTTCAAAAACAAGAGACTGAAGGATAGACTCGACGTGTATGCCGATGATATCAAGACAGATGGCTCAATTCTCTTTTTGAAGCTCATGAACCAGAACAAAGAACGATTCTATCTGGACAACGAAGAGGCCGCTCCTTTACAGGACGTCTTCATTTGGCTTAAGAGAAAACTTGATGTCAATCTTGCGGATAGACCTATCACCAATTATTCCTATTTCCTCTCTCATGAGCACGAAGAGATAAACAGGATCATCTCCGCATTCGGTACCGGTATCACGGATGTGCACTTCAAAGTAGTATCTCCTGAATCTGAGTTGATGAATCTTCCTGCAGAGATCGTCACTGATATTAGAGAAGAACTGGAAAAAAAGAAAGCAGATAGTGAAAAAGTAAAAAAGGTCCCAAATCAGATCATGCTCAGAATCAACAACAAGGATTTCATCATCTTCGAACTGGATAATGATAGTGAATTACAGGCAAAGACCATACAGTTCAACCATGGTAATGATGATATTCTATTCAGTCTCTCTGAAGAATCAGATGGTACTGCTCGTTTACTGGATCTCCTGGAAGTCCTTTTCCATGCACATGATGAAAAGGTATTCGTTATCGATGAGATTGACAGATGTCTGCACCCTCAGTTGACTTATAGATTCGTTGAGACTTTTCTGAAGCTGGCTGCTGAAAGTGATATCCAGTTGATAGTCACAACCCATGAATCAAGACTATTGGATTTTGGTCTCCTTCGGAGAGATGAAGTCTGGTTCGTCGACAAGGATACTGAAGGCGCATCAAGTCTGTATTCACTTGAGGAATATAATACCAGATTCGATCAGAAGATCGATAAGGCCTATCTTGAAGGTCGTTATGGTGGCGTTCCGATCTTCAACACTATCTTCCCCTTCAAAGAGGACAGATGAATATGCGTATACAAAAACAATTCGGCGAACGAACTAGAACACATGAGACTGATCAAACAAAACGTAAGTTCTTTTTACTCTATGAAGGTGAAGTAACGGAAGAGAGGTATTTTGCAGGGATCAATGGAAACAAAGCAACTCTAGGGATTAACCAAATTATCGAAATACATCCAATTCTAAGGAGTTTTTCAGAAAAGGGTTGGAGTAATCCAAAAAAACTATTAGACAGACTTGTTGCATGTATGACTGAATCCGAACAAGATCAAATCTCTTATCGGACTCTCATTGATCGTACCGTAGAATACCTTGCTGAAGATGAAACAATAGGTTGTGACAGTCTTTATAATGCGAAGGATATTTTAAATAACTTAAAGAAAGAGTATGAATCACAATCTATTGTATTGGATACGATCATAGAAGATACCAGAGAAGCTGCACAGGAGATCATTGAGTTGCTAAAAAAGAAAATGGAGATTCCTGTTGTTATTGACGATCTCGATACCTACATAAAGGAGCAAAGGCTCTTGATTGATAAAGAGATAGATTTTATCTGTTTACTTGTTGATAGAGATAAAAAAAGTTTCTTCTGTACCGAAAGAGGAGATCAGTATCAATATGTCCTGGAAACCTGCAAAGAACATTCAATACATTTTTATATCAAAAATCCCTGTTTCGAATTCTGGCTGCTAATGCATTTTGATGAAGTCGATACTATTGATAAAAAGATGATGTTAGAGAATCCTAAAATATCAAATCCTTATAACTACGCTCAAAAACAGCTGAAGAAAGTCTTACTAAGATATACGAAAACTAACATAAAATTCGATGTACTCTGCCCCAGAACAAACAAAGCCATACAGAACGAGAAAGAATTCTGCGAAGATATCAACTCTCTGGAACATGAACTAGGGAGTAATATCGGGCTTCTTATAAGTGAAATGAAACAATGTTCATAAACTCAACTCGACCATGATGACTTTGCCGATATCGTATGATTCATTGCTTCTCGTCACTCTATTTTCAAGTGGTTAATCACTACTATGGACTGGACCAGAAAAATCTAAGGAAATTAAATGAGTATTGCAGGAATTCACTCTAACAGAGGAGATGACTATCAACTGCTTATAGCACTTGAATGGATCATGATAATGCTGCCAAGTTCAGATTATCAGTGGATTGAGATAGATTCAGTTATCTACCCTGCACTTATGATGTTGTAATAGATGAAACCGATGGAACTATTATCTGCTTCCAATGCAAGAAGAATCAAAGCAGTCAAACTAACTGATCCTTCAAAAACATGCGAAGTGAATTGGGAAAAGCGGTCAGATTATTGGAGCGTGATGATAAAGCTGTTGTCAAATACTATTCCAGATCGCCATTCGGGGAATTGGCTAAATTTAAAGAATATGCAGCACCCCCTACCTTGACGTAGAAGGTGGGACTAAACAGTTACGAACAGTATTAATTCCCAGTGGTATATATTGGTCTTGCCTTGTGATACACTTGCATGTTTTTATAGGTGAATATGATAAAAGATACTGGAGTGAGGTGTGAAATGAGAGATTTACGGGATACAAAACTGGCTAATCTGTTAGTGAACTACGCTATAGAGCTAAAACCCGGGGAGAGTTGCCTTATTACTGCTGTAGATGTTCCCATAGAGTTCGTTGAGGAGTTGATTGACGCCGTATATGCTGTCGGTGGTCATCCTATAGTGAACAGCACATCAGAACGATTGACTCGAGCATTGATACAG
>CAYYPJ010000238.1:0-3802 GCA_964473495.1 uncultured Spirochaetales bacterium | reverse complement strand
GAAGCGGCTCAACGACTTGACCCGGGGATGCTGGTAATCAGAACACTCGATATAGGAGGAGACAAGGATATTCATTGTTTATCGTTACCAAAAGAAGAGAATCCATTTCTTGGATTACGTGGCATAAGAGTTAGCTTAGCATATAAGAATATTTTCAAGACGCAGCTCCGTGCTGTCATGAGAGCATCACTGTATGGTAATATACATATTATGCTTCCTCTTATTACTGATATTGGTGAGCTGAGAGCGGCAAAGGAACTGATACATGAAGTCGCTGACGAGTTAACCGAGAAGGGAATAAAACATATAGCTGATATTGATATAGGGGTAATGATAGAAACACCTGCAGCAGTATTTCTGTCTGATATATTGACTGAAGAAGGAGATTTTGTCAGCATCGGTACAAACGACCTGACACAATATCTATTGGCAGCCGATCGGATTAATTCAGGAGTAAGTGAATATTACAGAATGTTTAGTCCGGCAGTATTCAGGGCTATTGCACTTGTAGTCAAATATGCCCACAGCAACGGAAAGTGGGTAGGGATCTGTGGAGAACTTGGAGGAAATAAACTTGCGATTCCTATATTGATTGGCCTTGGAGTCGATGAATTAAGCATGAGTCCCCAACTTCTACCTCAGGCAATTGCAGTCATAAGAGGTGTAACTTATCAAGCATGTAAGCATGCTGCACAAAAAGTATTAATGATAAAAACAGAAGAAGAAATTAAATCATTTATTCCATCAGCGTTTTGTTAGAAAAACAGGAGGTCTATTCATGGCAAAGAAAATTCTTGTGGCATGCGGTACTGCAGTGGCAACATCTACTGTTGTATTAAGAAAGATTGAAGAGATTCTAGAAAAGAAGAAAATCAAAGTTGATTTTATACAGTGTAAAGCGTCTGAGGTTCCCTCTAAGCTTGAAGGAGTTGATCTGATTGTTACTACAACGCCTGTTGGAGATGTTGGTGATATACCGGTTATCAGGACCTTATCATTTCTTACCGGTATTGGTGTTGAAGCTGATATAGAAAAAATAGTATCTTACGTAAAAGAGTGAATCTATATGATTGAATCAATTTCTTTAGGAAAACTATTGTTTATGGGGAAGGTGTCCCGTTCAGATACTATTGTATATAATGAACATATGGATACAAAGTGGTGGATTAAGGGTCGTAATATGATAGATGTGTGTGATATTCAGGATGTGCTTAGCGAAAAACCCGATATTGTGGTTGTAGGGCTTGGTTTTATCATGCCGATAAAGATATCAGATCAATCTGTTGAGAAAATGAGGGGAAAGGGAATTGAGGTCTTTGTGGGAAAATCTGATGAAGCTGCCAAGGTATTCAATGATAATATAGCAAAAAGGAAAATAATTGGTTTGTTTCATCTGTTGTAAGGTGCATAAATGAAAAATAAAAAAGACCGGCTTGTTAATATTATCACGACCCTGAGAAGTGAGAATACAACAACGCTAGAACGGTTAGCGCTGCAGTTCAATGTCTCAACAGCAACCATACGTCGTGATATCAAATTTTTAGAGAGTTCCAATCAAGTATTTCAGACTGTCGGCGGTGGGATTGTGTATAACAAAGATTATCTTGGACCAAGTAGAGAAGACAGTCTTTGTGAATTCATTGATGAAAAGATCCGAATTGGTGAATACTGCACTACTCTCATAAAGAAACAAGAAACAATTATCATTGGTCCCGGTGTTACAACTACGCTAGCTGCAAAAATCTTCAGTGGTCTTGATTTCAATTTTCGGATCATTACCAATTCAATATCGCTGGCATATGAACTGATGAAGATCCCAACGATCAATCTGTATTTGCTGGGAGGAGAAGTCGAGCAGGAGTTAACAGCTAGATCACTCTGTCCCGACTCTCTCAACGGGGTTGTGTATGCAGATAAACTCTTTTTGACTGCTGATGGTATTCATACAACATATGGACTTACTTACTATAGTACTCAACAGATCCCTATAATACGCCAAATGATGAATGTAGCAAAAGAGATAATCTTATTAGTTGATTCATCCAAGTTCGGGAAAGTCTGTTTTAATTCACTTGATAATTTGGATAAGGTAACAAAGATTGTAACTGATACCAAAGTTAAAAAGAGTATCATTAGAACTATCTCAAACAGAGGGATAGAAGTAGTAACTGTATAAGGTGATAAAATGTATGAATGGTTGTCCGAATCACTGCTTGGTAAATATGGTGTAAAGATTCTGCATTTTTACCTTGATTATCAATTACTTATTAACAGTTTGGTCATTGTATATGGAATTATTATGCTAGTAATATACCAAAGACGAAAGAAAAGTGAAAGAAATGGTAATAAAAGGAACAAATAGCTATGAAAGAATTAATAATAACTGTTAAGAATGATACAGGTCTCCATTCAAGACCTGCAGATGTGCTTGTCAGGACTGCAAAGCTTTTTAAATCTGATATTAAGGTATACAAGGGTAATAAAGTTGCTAACGCTAAAACAATTATTAAGATTATTCTTTTGAACGTTTCAAAGAATGATACAATCAAAATCACAGCAGAAGGTTCTGATGAGATTCTTGCCCTTGAAGAGCTTAGAAATCTTATTGATTCTAATTTCTCAGAAATCAATAAAGCAGTGGTTATCTAATATAAGAACTCATAGACAGTAGGATACTGTAGCTTCTTAGAACGAGATCTTACATTTTGTTTGAACAGAAATTTCTACTTATATTCCTGCAGTTAGGGATCTTATATCTGAACTAACGTTGTACCATATGACTGTACAATGCCGGTTTTGAGCATAATAATATTAAATGACATATATTCTGCAGATCATTACGGCACACATGCTTTCCCAATATTCTGCTTTCTCTTGCAAGTAATATTGAAATGCGGACATGATAAATTTTTCTAGCGGACAGTAAAATGGTGCTATGCGGACAGTAGCACAGCTCTAAATACATCCAGTATATGCTGGGGGACTATGTACTACGGAGGAGGATCATTCTCGGATAATTATTCATCCAATCTTGAATTCTTTTCATAGAACCCTTTTTTCTGCACCGATATCACTCCTTTTGGAATAAATCTCCTGATAATCATCCCATGATGATTCTCATTTGTTCCTCGTTCAAAAGGGCTGGGAGGATGAGAAAAAAACTGAGTTCTGGGAATGCTGCACAGTACTGAATTTTCAAGCCCTTCAGCATCGGAAAACTCTACATCATTATCAGATGTGCTAGATCGGAATATTTTCCTAAAAGAAACGCTTTCTAGTTATCGTTCCATCTTATCAATCTCAGCCGTTGCAGAAGCAGCAGTTCTGCCAAGAATCTTTCTGGCAATGTCTCTTCTTGTTCTCAGTGCTGTTAGTGTCAATAAGCCCAAAGGAGCATCATCTTTTCCACTGTAGATTATTCCCCCCCCCCTATCCATCTCCAAATATCCTGCTACAGCCCTCATCCTTAGTCTTCTGGGGCCGTTTATCTATACTCCTGGATGGGGTATTCATGGCACGAGTGTGGCCTTTAGGCTTACGGCGTTTTCCTTTGTATAGCATGTTTTTCTCCATCATACCGGTAATTTATTTGTCCACATAAGTCAAGCCCATGTTCTTGAATGTAGTGAGTAGCCACTCTTAAGCTTTTGGCTTGGGACCCCTCTTCTTCTTGAGCTTTGCCTGTACTTTCTTCGGATCCACACAGAAGGGGGACGTCGAGACATTTCAGCAGCATTGCCTGTTTCTTGGAGACCTCACACCACGTGGTCTTGCGCTTTACGGTGAAGGTGTACATGCAATC
>CAYYPJ010000237.1:0-3813 GCA_964473495.1 uncultured Spirochaetales bacterium | reverse complement strand
CTCCTAGGTCTTCATATTACAGATGAGATCCTTATTGCGTTTATCTTGATTCTTCGTCCAATGCTTCAAGCTGTCTCTGCAGGACTAGATACCCTTATCTGCGGTCTTGGAGCTGCTTCATGCGGATACGTTATGCATTCTCATATCCCGGTAACACGAAAAGAACGAATCTAATAGCTCTTATATCTGTGAGAAGGTTATAGCCATTTTCTGTAAAAGCAGATACCATATACGTATGAACAAAACCACGAAGAGTATATTATTGTTCTTTCAATTAGCACTATCTATATTTATCACAAGTATGGTCTGCTGCAAACTCTCACAATCCGGTATAGCAATCCATCATATACTACGTGATCTCAACAGCTCAGCAATGGAGATGGCCATGATCTCGATCATGATCCATGCGTTATTGATCAGCATATTCGGGATTGTATTCTATAAGGTATTCGGCAAAGCCACATATCCGGAAGTCTCTTTTATTATGATTGCTGCATCTCTCACGGTTATCATGGATCTGCGTGTATTCTTTCTTGTTTCCGGACCTCTTTCTCTTGCTGATTCACATACTATACAGAAGTCACTCTACTTCTTATGGCTTTTGAGTGCTTTACTGTTTTTCTGCTCAGGTCTCTTTCATAATGGGGTTGCATACCTGAAACAGCACTTCTTCTTCCTGATCTCTCTTTGCACAGCAACACTATTTGTATATCTTCTTCCCATAACAACAGATGATTTGATGCTCCTACACCCACGTGCAGATGACCCGATCATGATCTTTATTCGCTTATTAGAATTGTTCGCGATATTAAACTATGTGATAGCAGCACTGAGAAACAACAATAAGACTTTCTATACGATCGCTTTCGGTTTGTTTCTCTTTATTGCGGGAAATGAGTTCTTCCTGATCATCACATCCCCTCTTCTTCTCATAGCAGGAACGATTTGCTTGACAGCTGGAAGCATCATACTGATTCGTGCATTCTATCTACTGCATCTTTGGTCTTGATCAAAGTATCATCTGTGCCGCAAATGCAACACAGATAGGGATACAGAGATTATCATAGGCTCCCAGAGGAATCGCTTCTATCATGGCAGTTATTATACCAAGGATCAAGGCAGTCGGCCAATCTCCGACCAGAAAGTAGGCTGCAGTCATTGAGGCTAAAAAACAACTGAGTAAGCCGCCATACGATTTCCCATTGATCCCGGGAAGTCTATGTATCGGGAATATCTGCCCGGCAAGGGCTGCTGCTGTGTCACCAAACGCCAAAGCGAAGATACCGACAGTCAGAGGTTTCATCTCAAATATCATCACAGTCAGTCCGGCACCTGCTGCCAATGTAAGTGGAGCAATCATGAACGAATCTTTTTCTCTTCCTCGTGAGGAGAATTCTGTCACACAGCTGATCCAGTAAAAGATCTTCCATGCACCTCTATCACTATCAATATGCTGTACCCTGATATATTCGCTGATCGTATAGACGATAGTCCCTAAAAGCAGCAATCCTAATGCCAGAAGCCGAGAGTACACAACAATAATCGGTAGAAAAGCAATCAACAGGTGCAGCCCCTTTCGTCCAAGTTCATGTTTTAGTAGACCATAATCAATCTTCCAGTATCCCTCATTCCGCTTCATATATACATGGTACCCCTTATACTTCTCATATTTCAAGTATCAATAAAATTTCTGCTATTGACAACTTTCTTTAAGAACATACATCATAGCATGTAAATCACTATGGGCTTATGCCCGTAGCATTGTTAGAATTCAAGCTTCGCTTGCCCGTTGTCTTCTTTGCCCTGATGTTCTATATAGTTTTGGATGATTTTCTCATCTATTTCAACAGTCGATACAAAATATGCTATCGACCAAATACCCTCTATCCCCCAATACACCTTATCTAAATAGGGAAATTTGTTCCTCATCTTTTTCCCGGTGTTGGCTTTTACCATCCACACCACATTACTTACTGACATCTTTGGTGGTATCGTTATCAATATATGCATATGATCAACATCGGTATTGATTTCGATTATTTCAATCTCAGGATGATATCTTGTTATCTAAAATGGTACTTTCTTCAGATATTCTCCAACACCCCCTCGCAATATCTTTCTTCGGTATTTGGTCGATATCACTATATGATACCTTGTGTAATATACTGCAGGGGCTTGTTTCTTATACTCCACATTTACTATATCATATTTGCCAGCGGGTAGCATCCATCCACAGGTTCACACCTGTGGTATTAATGGCTTAGTAAACGGGCTTATGCCTATATATTACAAGTTATTATTAGCGTTTTATCAGAGAGTTTCAGCGTGATTCATGGGCTGCTTTCCTAGAGCTTTCGGTATGCGAACTTTGAGGAACTACATTAAAGAACATGGGTCTATTCTATGAGCGAATTACAAAATTTCGGAAGGTAGTTCTATCGATAACAGCAGAATCGGCGTTATAGGTTTCTACGAATGTTTTCGGTAATTTCTCTGATCTTTTTGCTTTCCATTTGAATTCAAAACCAGTGATCTTTCCCTCTTCCACTTCAACCAGATCAACTTCCTGCTGCTGTGTTGTCCTCCAGAAATAGATTTTGGCATCAGTATACTTATACATATGCTGTTTTATTCGCTCTGATATAAGAAAGTTCTCCCATAGGGAACCTTTGTCAGTTCGTAGATCCAGACTGGTAAAATTACCCAATATCATATTTCTTATACCATTATCGTAAAAATAGATCTTCTTGTTCTTTTTGATCTCATGTCTCAGATTTCTACTGAAGCCTCCCAAAGAGAAAACAACATACCCCTTCTCCAGTATATCGATATATTTTCGTACGGTACTCTTATCAATACCGACATGCTGCGCGAGCTCATTGATACGCACCTCACTGCCAACCTGGAGGGCAAGTGACTGAACTATCTTTTCCAGTACCTTCGGTTTTCTTATATCAGAGAAATTCAACAGGTCTCGATAGAGATAACTGTTTACCAGCTGTTTCAGGATCTCTCTCTCCTCTCCCGGATTATTCAATACATCGGGATACATCCCATATAGTAATCGATTCTCCAGCTGCTGTTCACCAACTAATACTCCGTGATGTGATTCATACTCTTCCCAGCTGATCGGAAGTAATTCATATTCCCATTTTCTCCCTGTTAACGGCTCATTCAGCATATGGGATAAGCTGAATGAGGAGGAACCGCTGACCAGCAGCTGAACATGAGGAAACTGATCAGTGATCAATTTGAGTGTGAGTCCGATAGAGGAGATTCTCTGAGCCTCATCAATGAACACGATACGATTATTACCGATAATACTCTTAAGCTGCTCAGTATTTGGCTCTGCTAGAAGAGTCCTGACTGTAGGATCGTCAGCATTCAAGAACAGATAACGTTCCCCTTCTAGCAGATGCTTTATAAGTGTAGTCTTTCCAGACTGCCGAGGACCAACGAGAATGATTGCTTTACCTCTCCCCAATTTACTTGTTATACGTTTGCCAAGTGTTCTGTCATACATGGAATACACCTTTTTATTTATTCTATTCACTTATTATCATGTTTTTTGGTGAATACATTCTCTATTCTACTATATACAGAAGGAGTACACAAGGATCGTATCCATCGAAGTCAGCTATTTGACAGGAGATTTCAGTAGTTCAACTAATAAAGAGTTATTCCAAACAAGAGGAATGATTGGCATTCAGCAGGTTGCTATAGTCCTGTAGAAACGCAGGGACATACTATTAAATCCATAGAAGAATCCTCTGCAAAAACTATCAGAATTGTTTAGAAATTGGCCGAAGTAAA
>CAYYPJ010000236.1:0-3826 GCA_964473495.1 uncultured Spirochaetales bacterium | reverse complement strand
GCATATATCCTTGATATGCTTTTTAACGAAAAAAAGAAAGATGTTGCATACTCGATATTCACTTCTTCCTACTCCACCTACAAAGAAGATCCTGAGACGTACCTGTGGCTGGCGAAGAACTATAAGAAAGATTTTTGGATTCAGAAGATTGGGATCAGCTATGATAAAATCATTATTTCTCTTCTTCATATGTTGGATATAAGTTATCGTGCAATAGATAATAAGAAAGATGTCAGTAAAAATAGAAAACTTTCTAAAAGCATCTATTCTCTTCTGTTTGATGATGGAGAGTTACTTTCCTACTTCAATAGCTGTAATCTAAGTTCAATCAAGCGAATCTATCCATTGATAAATGAGATGCCAGATCTTGCACCAGCTAGAAAAATTGAAATCAAACATATCGTGAAAGAGAGATATACAGATTATGTATTCCAGGATGACGACAATACTACACATAATATAAGCGGCGGATTATTGGTAACTATTGAGAAACTTAAAGAGAAAGAGAAAGAATTGCGATACTTGGTTGATGTTGCTGTTCCTGAGAACTCAAAGGAGATTGGCGATGCAAGACTTCTTGGAGATCTAAAGGAGAATGCTGAGTATATTGCAGGAAAGGAGAAGCAGGAACTTCTCAATATTGGTATAGGTAAACTAAAAGAAGAAATATCAAACGCAGTGGTCTTTGATCCTAAAAATGTAAATGATTCCAGGATTTCCTATGGGACGAAGACAGTACTGCTTAACAATAAGACTGATGATAAAGAGTACATCATTATCCTTGGTCCATGGGAATCTGACCCTAAGAACAATATCATATCTTATTTAGCCCCGTTTGGTGCTGAACTGATCTCTCACAAAGTTGGTGAGCACCTTGAATTCATCATAAACGAACGAGAATATTCTTATGATGTGCTTTCCATTGAGAAGTATTTACACTAATTATCTTGCAGTATGGAACATTTATCGGCTGTGATTTTTCACGGCTGTTTTTTTTGTGAGAATCTCTACATGCCCCAGTCTATACATAATCAGGGTGACACCTCCATAGCCCAATGATAGACAGGTCGTCATCACAAAAGTATGCATGATCCTACCGGATGCCCACCAGTCATATTTCAATGTATCATAAAAAACGGCTATGAACAAAAGCGGTAGATTCAGGAGTAATAGATACCCAATTCGGCGCAGCAGTTTCCCTGGATATAGAGGGATCATCGTTTGCTTCTTTGTATATATCGTCAGGAAAATAAGACCACAGACAAAACTTACTGAATTTGCTAAAGCAAGATATGATACATCAGATCCATTATGAACAAAGAGAATCGAAAGAACAATATCAACAGATGTAACGATCAGTGAAGATATGATGGTCACTCGAAACTTATTTGCAGAATAACAGAGCCGTAAAAGAAAATTATACAGAGCAATAGCCACAAGACCAATAGAGAACATACTTACGCTGCGCGCTGTAAGTATAGTATCTTCAAGCGTGTATGCTCCCCTATAGAGGATGGAAGCAACTAGTTCATTTCGTAATGAGATCAATAGAATTGTTGATGGCAATAAAAAGATTAGAAGACGTTCTATTCCCTGTCCAACCTGAACAGTAAATGTATGTAAATCTTTACTATGGTAACTATTGCTCATTCTAGGGAAATAAACGGTTGCAACAGAGTTGAAGAAAAGGCCATAGGGTAATTGCCAAAAGATTATGGAGTTGGTAAAAGCTGTTACGCTGCCCTCCTGTAATCCTGATGCGAAGAAGTATGCTACTTGCTGATTAACTATGGCTATGGAAGATGTTATAATAACGGGAAGCCAGGATATAAGCACCTGATGTATATATTCCCCGGATAAACTATGTGTGAAAGATAACCTATATCCTAGATGGTAATATGCTGGCAGTATAACAAGAAACTGTAATATCCCACCGGCGATAACCCCAATGATAAAAGACATTGCTCCGAATCGTTCTGATAAGAACCATAAAGAGCTAATAACAGCAACTGAGAAACAGAGAGGTGAAGCTGCTACTATGGTAAAGACATTATGACAGTTTAAGACTGAATTGATTATGGCGATCATTGAAATGAAAAATAGATAAATCATAAAATATCGTAACATCAAAGAGGATAGATGGATCATTTCTTCATTGTCAAAGGCGGAAAGGAATTGGATTATTTGTTCACTGAAGAGTAGTACAAGCACTCCTAGAGGAATAAAGATCATAGTCTGAATGGTAACCATTTGCTGTATCAGTTGAGAAGATCTCTTAGTCTTGTTTGCTTTGTCCTCTACTATTGCTTTAGATAAGACTGGAATGAATGCAGAAGAGAGTGCCCCCTCTGCCAGCATCTTCCTTAAATTATTTGGTATATTGAACGTAAAATTTATTATATCTGCGGTTCCGGTAGCTCCAAAGATATTAGAGATCAAACTTATTCGTACGACACCAAGTAACCGAGATGCTAACGTGCATATCATGATCATATATGAATGTCTCGTATTTTGAATGAGTTCTTCTCTATCCTTATCGACAGAACTATCTCCCTTCATATTTCGCCAAATATTCATGCTTGAATTCAGTGAATCGATCCTCTTCAATGCTCTCTCTTATCTTTTGCATGAAATTGAATAGATACGTAAGATTATGCTCTGTTGCCAGCATAGCACCTAAAATCTCGTTCGTTTTGAAAAGATGGCGCAAATATCCTCTTGAATAGCTCCGACATGCACGGCATGTACATCCTTCTTGAATAGGACCCTTATCGAATCTATGCTTAGCTTTTTTCATGTTGATCATACCTTGATCTGTGAACACTGCGCCATTTCTGGCCGTACGTGTAGCAAACACACAATCAAAGATATCGACACCATTTTCCACGGCTGCAAATATAAAGGCAGGAGTACCAATTCCCATTACATAGAGGGGTTTGTCATCGGGTAGATGTTCGGTGGTGAAAGCTAGAAAATCTTGATACTTCTCAAAGGTCTCCCCGACTGATAATCCGCCTATGGCAATACCTGGGAAATCAAGGCTGCTTATATACTCAGCGCTCTCTTTTCTTAGATCCTCGTAGAAATTACCCTGAACAATTCCAAAGAGTTTTCCATTATATATATCACGATAGGATTCCCAAGCATTCTTGGATCGTTTTGCCCAGTCATGAGTTATATTCATAGCTTTTATCGCCTCTTTTCTCGACAGATCGGGAGGAGTACAGACATCAAGGCACATTTGCACATCACTGTTGAGGTCTTTCTGGATCTCGACTACCTTTTCAGGGGTGAACTCATGGTATGAACCATCAATATGCGATCTAAAGGTAACTCCTTCCGGTTTAATCTTTCTAAAGGAAGCAAGACTGAATACTTGAAAACCACCACTATCAGTTAATATATTATGGTTCCAATTGCTAAATTGGTGTAATCCTCCATATGATCTAATGACTTCGATACCGGGACGCAGATAAAGATGATAGGTATTCCCCAGTATCATCTTATATCCCATCTGTTCAAGAGTCTCATGATGCATTGCTTTAACGGTACCATTTGTACCTACAGGCATAAACGCGGGAGTCGAGACGATCCCATGTGAAAGATTGATGTATCCAGTACGTGCTTTTGAATGTACATCTTTATGCTTAAGAGTGTAAATCATTGTTAAGTCCTTACATGTTTTAATAGAAGTAAACCGAAAACTGAAAAAATTAGAACCGGTAACCAAGCACCAAAAAAAGGCGGAATATAGTGCTGCTTGGCCAATAGTATTGTGATCATCTCAAATACAAAGTATAGCACAGAAATAATGATGCATAACAAC
>CAYYPJ010000235.1:0-3829 GCA_964473495.1 uncultured Spirochaetales bacterium | reverse complement strand
AGTATGATCTTCAGATTCTGCTGGGAGAATGCTAGGATCTCATCATAGGGAACAAACAAAAGCATCTTCCATCCTGTAGCTTCATTTATCTTATGACTCAGCAGGAATCGTTTGCCGTCAACCACGATGACTTTGCTCGTTTGATCATTTTCCAAGAGTTCAGGAGTGGAAAAATGCTTCAGATCCTTAGTAAGCATCGGGTTGGGATCAAACTGATTCACCAGAATCTGCTGCTCATTATCGAGCAGCATGATCTTCACCCCCTGTTGGATCTTCAGTGCATTCACAAGATTCTGTAATCCATTGATGATAAGATCAATCCCCAGTATCCCGACCAACTCTCCAGACTCATAGACAGGCCGGACGGCGGTAATCCCAAGAGCATGGACACTTGCATAGATATAGGGAGAAGTAAGGGCGTATCCATTGACCTGCAGACCTTTTTCATACCACGGTCGCTCCCGCGGATCATATCCCTCAGGGAAGGTGGGCGTATTATCAACAAACCCGGGACCGACACCCCATTCATACATATGCCCGTCTGCAGTTCCAAGATAGATAGCTCTGATATATTCATCACGGGCATGAACATTTGAGACAAATAGATTATGCATGCGATCGACTTCTACCTTTTTTACTTCATCCTGCTGTGAAAGCGTCTCAAGCATGGCTTCAATATCTCTGAAAACCATATTCACCTGCTGATCAGCATGATCCAAAAGCATCCATGCAGTCTCTGCAGCAGAAGAAAACGCATGAGAACGCAGTAAAAGATAATTTATACCGAGCAGTCCACCTAAGAAGAGGGTAACAATGAGAATGATGACTGCAGTATATTTCCCCTGAATCGTTTTGAACATAGCCTATTATAGAACATAAACAGGTGCTGCTCAATAAAAGCTTAAAGTTCTTATTACTGCAGGGATATAATATAATTGCTATTGCTGATACGCTCCCTCATCTGCAGTGTCAAAGGAAAAAGAAGTGTTCGGTCTCCCCGGCTTTAGTAATATCCACTGCTTCTGAAACGGCTTTATGGGATCCAGTGTAAAGATTTCTTATATATACTTCACTGCATCTTCGCCGGATTATCATCTCAATCACTCGTTCTCGGTCAAGATCTCCTGCTTTCTGTTTATCAATCCGCTTGTCGGCCCTGATCACAGTAAGACAATCGCAGACTTCAAAGAGCACTTCCAGCTTATGCGATACGAACATGATCTCCTGTTCTTCCAACTGACGTGTCATTAAGAAGAACTTCTTCACAAACGCTGAAATAGGGTAAAAGGCATTTCCTAAACTGAAGGACTGCTTGATTAATCTGCTTATTAGCACTATTGATAGATATATCAGGAGCACTACATGGATCTTACCTTGTTTCAATACATGCTGCTCTTTTTTGGAGCAATCTCAGCATCTCTGGTAGACTCTATAGCAGGAGGCGGCGGTATCATAACTATCCCGCTTCTGCTTGCAGTGGGGATACCTCCTCATGAAACTATAGCAACGAATAAACTACAGGCTTCGTTCGGATCATTCACCGCTATGATGCGTTACAGACATAGCGGGCTGGTAGCCCTGAGGGATGTTATTCCCGGTATTGTCTCTACAGCGGCAGGGGCTCTCATTGGTGCAGTGATGATCCAGCTGATCAGTGCAGAAACACTAATCGGCATCATCCCCTTCGTCCTGACTGGATTACTTATCTATACGATCGCAAGTCCAAAGCTTGGCACTGTAGATACCGCGGCCAAGATCAATGAGAATCTACTGTTTATCTGTTTTGGATTATTTCTTGGGTTCTATGATGGTTTCTTCGGTCCGGGAACCGGATCATTCTGGACATTAGCATTGGCCTCCCTTGCAGGATACAACCTGAAAAGAGCTACAGCAGCGACAAAAGTAATGAACTTCACGAGTAATTGTGTTTCACTTATTGTCTTTCTCCTCGGAGGGAAAGTCATCATCATCATCGGGCTGATCATGGGGGCGGGACAACTGATCGGTGCCTGGATGGGAACCCATCTAGTCATCACCAGAGGCACTCGTTTTGTTCGTATATTCTTTATTCTCGTAGTGAGTGCAACTATCATAGATCTGCTGATCAAACAGTTTTGCGCCTGAAATATCATCCCATAGGTAATATTATTACCTGGAGGTGTCTTCAAAGCCATAGTCAACCACTCGAAAAACCAAGAGCAGCTGTCATAAGCCATCGGCAATACTGACAGATCTCAGTGACTCTGTCTGGGTTCAATCAGGGATATTCTACGGCGTCCCGGCTCCTTCTATCACGTATCTGATGGATGAAATATAGGATCAGTACTGTTTTTAATTTACATTATTTAATTATTTGTCAACTTACTAATTTACTTAATCATCAATTTGCTCTATCATTGCGGCAAATAACATATCAGGGAGAACAAATGAATAACCCTCTTTTGATTCAAGGCGGCATGGGAATAGGTGTCTCAAACTGGCGTTTAGCAAAAGCAGTATCAATGGCTGGACAACTGGGAGTCATCTCCGGCGTGGCACTTGACGGAATACTTGCACGAAGACTGCAGGATGGAGATCCCGGCGGTCATATGAGACGAGCTTTAGCTGCTTTCCCCTTCCAGGATGCAGCACAACGAATACTCAAGCGATACTTTGTGCCCGGCGGGATAAAGAGAAAATATCACTATGCACAAGTACCCAAATTCACTATCACCGCAAACGACGCGCTTGACGAACTCAATGTTGCAGCAAACTTCTCTGAGACATGGCTGGCTAAAGAGGGCCATACAGGGTTGGTTGGAGTCAACTATCTTGAGAAGGTACAGCTTCCCAACCTCTCTGCACTCTACGGAACTTTATTGGCCGGCATAGATTATGTCATCATGGGTGCAGGTATCCCTATAGAGATTCCCGGAGTTCTCAGGAATCTCGTAAACAATCAACCAGCCAAATTGACGTTAGACGTAGATCAGTGTGCAAAGCATGAGAAGTTCTTCTCTCATTTCGATCCGAAGGAACTCTTTGGAAAAAGACTTCCTTCGTTGAAGCTTCCTAAATTCATGCCAATCGTATCCTCCAACTTCCTTGCGAAAATCATGATGAAGAAATCCACTGGTCCAATTGACGGGTTTGTCATTGAAGGTCCCTCTGCCGGAGGCCATAACGCTCCGCCTCGAGGAAAGTTAACTCTGGATGAATATGGAGAACCTATCTATGGGACAAGGGATCATATTGATACAGATAAGCTTAAAGATCTCGGCATTCCTTTCTGGTTGGCTGGTTCGTATGGGAATCCGACAGGATTGCAGTCGGCACTTGCCTCCGGAGCCTCAGGAGTACAAGTGGGATCACCTTTTGCACTCTGCAAAGAATCAGGGATCATCTCAACACTGAAAGATCAGATTTTGCGAACGATCAAACTAGGGAAACAGAAAGTAGTAACAGAGATGAATGCATCTCCAGCAGGATTCCCTTTCAAAGTGATGCAGCTGCCTGGTACCCTTTCTGATCCTTCACTTCTTCAAAGCAGGAAGAGAATATGTACTATGGGATATCTTCAGCAGCTTTACAAAAGACTGGATGGTTCCATCGGCTATCGGTGTCCGGCAGAACCGGTGAGAGCATATACGCAGAAAGGCGGGATCATTGATGATCGCACTGCCGATAAACAGTGCCTCTGCAATTCACTCTATGCGACCATCGGGATACCCACCGCCTATGATAACGGGTATATCGAAAAGGCTGTCGTCACAATTGGATCCTGTTTGGACAATATTAAAGAGTTGATCACTCATTGCGGTAGTTATAGTTTTAGTGCCAGAGATGTCAT
>CAYYPJ010000234.1:2330-3863 GCA_964473495.1 uncultured Spirochaetales bacterium | reverse complement strand
TCGGGGACAGCTTGACTTCCGGGCATATAGGCATCGGGTTCCCCCAGTACCTAACTGCTCCACCTTCCAAGCAGATAACTCTTCGCGGGATTGATGGCGACACCATGCTGGGTGTGACTACCCGTGCATTACGATATGTGCACAACAAAAAAATGGCACACACATTGGATGCTCTCATTATTGAGTGTGGAGGAAATGATGTCCTTCTTCCCTCACTTCTCAGATCAGGGCACATGGCGTGGGAAGATACAGGTAAAGCTCTCATACGAGAAGACAGCCGCCCTATCGATAATCCAGTGGTCTTCGGTAAACGATACCGTGAAAGGCTTATCCCCATTGTCGCACAATGCAGAATATTAGCATTGCCGACTACCCATATTGCCCTAACGACTATTTCTCCACTTGGGGAGAACCCTAACACCCCATTGCAGCAGCTTAGAACCCAGTATAATGACCAGATACGATCCATTACGAAAGAGATGCATCTCTCTCTCATTGATTTTGATTCTGCAGGGCTTCTTGATAACGATTCAGCCCCACCACACTATTTTATTGATAATCCAAACAACTTTACGAGAGATGCCCTACACATCCAACAGAATCCTGTTCTTGCAGATAGAGTTTCTGCAGAACGGGGACTTCATACAACTATTGACGGGATACACTTTAACAGTATTGGGGCCAGGAAAGCTGCTGCCGCCTGTTCGAGCTTCATCAATCATATAGGATATTTCCCGTCATAGACCTTTTTCATCTTTCCAAATACTCAAAGATTGATTACATTAATACTCAACGGAGTACAATAAGACTAGGAGGATTGTTTATGTCAGAAAATACCATACTGCCAATCAATCAGATACTTCCGCATCATCTGTTTATTTTACCATTAACGGGGAATCCTATTTTCCCTGGTATCTTTACCCCATTAGTTATTGAGGATGAAGATGATATTAAGATTATTGAAGCAACATTAGAACACGATAGACTTGTTGGTCTTGTTCTTACCAAAGAGGCAGAGAAGAGTGGATATGATCCTGAAAATCTCTTTTCTGTAGGGACTGTTGCGAAGATTGTCAAAAAGATAAACTTACCAGATGGAGGTTTGAATATATTTGTATCAACACTTAAACGATTCACGGTGAAACACTTTCTTATAGATACCAAACCATTGACCGCAATCGTTGATTATCTGGATAGTACCCAGAAAAATAAGAAAGAGATAAAGGCTTTAACACGTTCTCTTCTTATAGAGATGAAACAACTCTCAAAAGCCAATCCACTGTTCACTGAAGAGATGCGTTTAAACATGGTGAATATTGATGAACCCGGCAAGATAGCCGATTTCATTACATCCATCATGAATATTGATAGGATTGATCAGCAAGAGATCCTTGAGACTCTTGATATCCGCGACAGACTAGAACAAGTCCTTGTTTTTATTAAAAAAGAAGAGGACTTGCTGCAATTACAGCAGAAGATACAGAACCGCATCAATAAAAAGATTGAAAAGAATCAACGAGAATACTTCCTACG
>CAYYPJ010000234.1:0-2320 GCA_964473495.1 uncultured Spirochaetales bacterium | reverse complement strand
GCTTGATAAATTCCAATTCTTGGATCCCAACTCTGCCGAGTCTTCTGTCACAAGAAACTATCTTGAAACTTTGACATCTCTTCCATGGAAAGATTCAAAGAAAAATATATACAATCTAACAAGCGCAAAGCGTATTCTCAATAAAGATCACTATGGCCTAGAAGATGTTAAAGAACGAATCATTGAATACTTAGCTGTACGAAAACTTAAAAAGGATACGAAAGGTTCTATCATCTGTCTTGTCGGCCCTCCTGGAGTTGGTAAGACATCGGTCGGGAGGTCTATTGCTCGAGCATTGAATAAGAAGTTCTTTCGATTCTCTGTTGGAGGGATGCGTGATGAGGCTGAGATCAAAGGGCATCGCAGAACATATGTAGGGGCTATGCCGGGAAAGATTATTCAGGGGCTAAACATCACCAAGGTAAATGATCCAGTCTTTATGATCGATGAGATCGATAAGATGGGTATCTCGTATCAGGGAGATCCGTCATCAGCATTACTGGAAGTCCTTGATCCGGAACAGAATCATGGTTTCCGAGATCATTTCCTCGATATACCTTTTGATCTCTCCAAAGTACTCTTTATCGTCACAGCAAACACTCTTGATACCATACCAAGACCACTACTTGACAGAATGGAGGTTATTCGTCTCTCTGGATATATTTCACAGGAAAAGATAGCCATTGCCAAACAGTATCTTGTTCCAAAGTCACTTGAGAAGAACGGGCTTACTAAACAGCAGGTAAAATTCTCAAAGAAAGCACTCTTGCGCATAGCTAACGAATATGCAAGGGAAGCCGGAGTAAGAGATTATGAAAAGGCTGTTAATAAGATCTTTAGGAAAGTCGCAAAACAACTCGTTTCTAAAGAGATCGAATTCCCCGTGACCATCACTGAAAAAGCACTCGAGACCTATCTTGGGAAACCCATCTTTAGGGAAGATGAGATCAAACGTGCAGAGAGACCCGGTATGGCAGTGGGCCTTGCATGGACTAACTTTGGCGGGGATACCTTACTCATTGAAGCTATTCAAATACCAGGGAAAGGCATACTGAAACTCACTGGACAGATGGGAGAGGTCATGCAGGAATCTGCAGGCATCGCCTATTCCTATGTTCGTCATATAGCTAAATCTTATGGGGTAGATCCTGCTTTCTTTGAGAAGAACACGGTCCATCTGCACATACCAGAAGGGGCAACACCAAAAGATGGCCCTTCGGCAGGTATCACCATGGCAATAACACTTATGTCATTATGCATGAACAAACAGATTCGTAAGCATCTAGCGATGACAGGCGAGCTCTCACTCACCGGGAAAGTCCTGCCTATTGGAGGGTTGAAAGAGAAAGTTATTGCTGCAAGAAGGAATAAGATCAAAACGATCATCATCCCCCATCAAAACAAGAGGGATCTTGAGGAAATACCTGAACATATTAAGAAAGGAATCACATTTCATAGCGTCTCACGATTAGAAGAGGTCCTCAAATTATCTTTCCCCCATCTATCATAACTATGTTATAAGAAGAGAATACTATGGAACTACTAGCTCCCGCAGGAAATCTTGAAAAACTTTATTACGCATACACCTATGGCGCTGATGCGGCCTATATCGGCATCAGCAACTTTTCTTTACGTGCACGTGCGGAGAACTTTCATGAGGATCAATGGAAAGTAATACGAGAGATCAAAGGTGATAAAAAACTTTTTGGAGCTGTTAACATCTACTTCCATAATGGAGATCTTGATAAACTTTCTGAATCCTTCTCCTACTTCGAGCAGTACCCCTTAGACGCGTTCATTGTCAGCGATCTAGGAGCTGCGTCCCTCTTGAAAGAACATTTCCCATCTATTCCTTTGCATTTAAGTACCCAGGCAAACTGTATCAACAAAGAAGCTGCAAAAGTATACTACTCAATGGGATTCTCCCGTATTGTGCTGGGAAGAGAGACTACATTAGATGAGATAAAAGCAATAAAAGATGCGGTACCAGAACTAGAAATTGAGACGTTTATCCATGGGGCTATGTGCATAGCATACTCAGGGCGTTGTTTTCTCAGCAGATATTTAGCCGATCGCAGTGCAAACCAGGGTGATTGTGCACACTCTTGCCGTTGGGACTATAAGATACATTCACTTGACCTTGCCCTTGAAGAGAAAGAACGTCCGGGAGAATATTTCCCAATATATGAGGGTGATGGCTTCACCTCAATCTTATCTTCAAAAGATATATGCATGATTGATCACTTGCAGCAACTGCGTGATGCAGGTGTCGACTCCTTTAAGATTGAAGGACGTATGAAGTCCATATATTATACTGCAG
>CAYYPJ010000233.1:0-3889 GCA_964473495.1 uncultured Spirochaetales bacterium | reverse complement strand
ATATAGGGTCAAGAGAAAGAGTCGAACCATATGTTCATGCATAAAGCCACACCATACAGCAGTCACGGATGTATGCTGATAACCAACCTATTTGATGAGTACTGCTTTGATTCTTCGGACACCGGCAGAAGATGACTGTTCTTTCAGGATCTTGAATCTACCCATATTCCCGGTTCTCTCCACGTGGGGACCGCCGCAGACCTCTTTAGAGAAATCATCAATAGAGTAGACTTTGACTTTTTCACCATACTTACTGCTGAAGAACGCAAGTGCACCGATTTCACGCGCCTTCTCAAGAGACATCACCTCCATCGTAACCACTTGATCACGCGCTATCTGTTCGTTGACCATTTGTTCTACCTTTTGCAATTCTTCTGTTGTCATCTTCGCAGGATGGGTGAAGTCAAATCGCAATCTATCAACCGTGATATTACTCCCCTTTTGCTGTACATGATCACCCAGTACGATACGAAGCGATTGGTGGAGAAGATGCGTTGCCGTATGCAGGGCAGTGGTCATCTCAGAATGATCCGCTAGACCACCCTTGAATGTTTTCTCAGCACCAGCACGGGATGTCACTTGATGCTTCTTGAAAGCCTTTTCAAAACCTTCACGGTCAACGATGAACCCATGTTCTTTTGCCAACTCCTCGGTAAGCTCTAAGGGGAATCCATAGGTATCATACAAGCGAAATGCGATTCTTCCAGGGATCACCCGCTGTTTACCCTTCATCAAGCTTGGAAGAAGTTTCTGAAACTCATGTTCTCCCTTCTGCAGCGTCATGGAGAATCTATCCTCTTCTGCTGTCAGTTCATCTTGTATCTGTTTCTTTCTCTCTAAAAGCAGCGGATAGGCTTCTTGATAGAAATCGACGATATTATTGACAAGTGAAGCTAAGAAAGACCCTTCAATACCAAGTTTTCTCCCGTGTCTAATCGCTCTTCGTATCAATCGACGTAAAATATATCCCTGTCCCAGGTTTGAGGGCAATACCGACTTCTCATCCCCCAGAATAAAGACCGATGTTCGTATATGATCAGCAATGATACGAATAGACATATCAGTTTCATTCCCACTGCCGTATTTCTTTCCTGACAACTTCTCGATCATAGCAATAACAGGAACAAACACCTCAGTCTCATAGACTGAACTCTTATGCTGCAGCATGGCAATCGTACGTTCAATACCCATTCCGGTATCAACACAGGTCCTCTCAAGGTTCTCATAAGAACCATCTGCGAGTTTCTTATACTGCATGAACACATCATTCCATATCTCAAAGTACTTTCCACAATGGCAGCCGGGTCGACAGGTTGGTCCACAGGCCGGTTTCCCGGTATCAATAAACATCTCGGTGTCAGGTCCGCAAGGTCCAGTCTCTCCAGCAGGACCCCACCAGTTGTCTTCTCTAGGCAAAAAGAAGATCCTCTCTTCAGGTATACCCAGACCCTTCCACATATTTGCAGTTGTATCATCACGAGGGACTTCGTCATCTCCGGCAAACACAGTTACGAAGAGTCTATCAACATCAAAGTTCAGCCATTCAGGGGACGTGAGAAACTCAAAACTCATCCTGACAGCATCTTCTTTGAAATAATCCCCCAGCGACCAGTTTCCCAGCATCTCAAAAAAAGTAAGATGAGAGTCATCCCCGACTGCATCGATATCTCCAGTTCTAATACACTTCTGGTAATTCACAAGACGGGTACCTGAAGGATGAGGTTCACCTAGAATATAGGGGACAAGAGGATGCATTCCTGCCGTAGTGAAGAGTACCGTGGGATCATTCTCAGGTATCAATGAATGACCTGAAATCTGCTTGTGATTCTTTGATACAAAGAATCCAATATATTCATTACGTAATTCATGTGCTTTCATGAGAATGATAGTATGCAAGGAATTCCGTATTGTCAACTATCGTACGAATAAAACAGGTAAAGAGGTTTCCTTGTATTCATGCTGTTCTCGTAATGATCTTCTTGAGTTAAAAGCATATCCACGAGAATCCCGGTAAAGAGATTAGAACAGGGGACTATGTATGAATGTCCATCATTTGCTGGACCAATACCCTGCCAAGGCATGTGGTACACCAAAGACAAGAGCAAAATCAACAGATCAGTCCTAGTTCTGCCCTACTCTTCAACTGAGACATACCCTGTCCCATATCCTATGATCGTATCCATTTCTACACACATGCTATCGCATTGGGATTCACGTTATAGAGGCATTCAACTCTGACGGACAAACCTGTGACTGACGGAACACCGCACTTGGACTATTACGCTCTTGGTTATCTCATGGTGCTTTGCAAGTTATATCATAATGACGTCAGGATTTCCACTGTCGAATCCATGAGGTGAATTGCCAAACGATGAGAAGCTCCCTGATACCGGTGAATAGAAGCTGTATACAGTCTTGTACATACCACTCATCTTTAGCTATTATCTATGAAAGCACTATATCAATCCCTGGAGAGAACTTTCTTATTCGCAGCAGGACCCCTTCTGTATCACCATAGGGATCATACGGGAGGAGATCTATAAACGTGATGAGTATACTGCATCCATAGAAGTAGAATCCTGAACAGAAGGTCACTGATGTATTGATGCATCCGCCGACTGGTGTCTTATCAAAACAGCTGCTACGGCATATCTTTCGCAATCTGTCGGTCGATATCACGCTGTTGGATACTCAGGACCGCACCATATTCTTTCATACACCGAAAGAACGGGTCTTCCCACGTGATGCTGCAGTGATCGGTCGAAATGTGAAGAATTGTCACCAGCCAAAGATTGTTGCGATAGTTGAACGTGTCATGGACTCCTTCAAGTATGAACAGCAAGATTCAGTGGAGTTTAGGATACACTACAAAGGTAAATATTTACTGATACAGTATCTTACGCTCTATACCACAGAAGGAATGTATGACGGAGTGTTAGAAGTCCTGCAGAATATCACAGAACTTCAAAAGATGCCGGGTGATAAACGGTTTCTCGACTGGTCATGGACAGAGTGCCGCCTACGATGATCTTTGAATGGAAGATACAGGTAGCCGTATAACCTCTCAGGTATCATATATCTTGCAATATTCAGTTGGGCGGCACCAGGTCAGTATATTTCATAGTACCTTTTTAATTAATCTGGGGGGGAGAATCCGCTTAGCTCCTCCTGAGGTATGATTCTAATGTTACTAACAGGAACTAAACCATGGGATTGATATCATAGTATGGCAATTACCCAAACTCATATCGAGAATTTTTAAAAATGTTCCCTGATGATGCGACATATGAGGCTTTTCTCCTCAAACTACGCTGACCTGACGGATTTATCTGTAGATCCTGTAAGACAGCTTCAACACCATGCAAGCAAAGTCATGGTCGGCTGGTATGCCCTATATGTCGTTATCAAACATCAGTCACTGCTGGAACAATATTTGATAAGACAAGAACACCGCTGACGACTTGGCTTGAAGCTGCTTGGCAGGTAACCACTGCTAAGAATGGGATGTCAGCAAAAACCCTGGAACGCACTATTGGGACAAAATATCAAGTTGCATGGATGCTGTCGCAACGTTCTCGGGTAGCGATGGTGAATTCTGAGCGTGATCAGTTATCAGGAAACAGCGAAGTAGATGAGACTTTACCAGGAGAGTCCAACAGGGTGGCAGACGAGGTCATGGGACTAGGGAAAGCATCGTTGCGATCGCCGTAGAGATGAAGCAACCTGAAGGTTTTGGACGTATCCGGGATGCGTTGCATTCCAGATGCATCTGGTAGCAGTCTACAGTCGTTTGTGTGTGATGCAGTTGCGCCTGGCTCGATAGTATATACCGATGGTGGGGGTGGGTATAACAAATTGACGGGACTTGGATACTCTCATGAAGTGACTG
>CAYYPJ010000232.1:0-3902 GCA_964473495.1 uncultured Spirochaetales bacterium | reverse complement strand
TCGCAAATGAGATCGACAAGGATCCGTTCCTTGTCTTCAAGCTGCATGGGTTTGATCTGATGGGACTTCTGCATACGAATAATACTCTGTCTGAGAGTATACCGATGCTTTCGTCTTTTTGTTCCTCGGAAGAACAATCCTACATTCTTGATGAATCTGCTTTCTCTTCTATTGATTTCTCATCCATTCCCAATATTGGAGATGCTGTATCGGGGATTCTTACAGAGAATCCGTTATTCTATCCAAAGAGGGATTTCAAAGCTATCTTCAATTCGAGTATGGGGAAGCTTAGCAAAGCTGTCTTGAAGAGACTTCAAGATAGTGAGATCTCTGAAGAAATTCCTGATGTACTCTATTCTTCAGGTAAATTCAAGATATTGACCGGTAAGAAGATGGTATCTGGGGTGTTAAGACAAGGAAGGAATACTGTTACCTTCTCTTCTGAAGATCCTGCACCATTGATCTCTTCCATTGAGAAGCTTCCTGCAGTGAACTTATCGTCATACCCTTCTCTTACGGCGTTTCTTGTCATGGTACACAGTTTTACCATCAAGCTTATAGTACAGCAGGCACTGATCCCGGACATCTATGGTATATCAGGAAGCAGCTGCCGTATCCGCTGGATACCGGCTCTGTTCAATGCAGAGGTCTTGTCGATCTTTGATATCCTTGTTAGTGGATTACCTGCTGAGTTAGTTACTTATAAGGGTACATCTCTTATTAAGAGAGAGCAGCTGCTTATGATCATATCCTTCATAGCAGAGTATTATATATCTGAAAGCAACTTAATCAAAGAGAAAGACTTGGATTCCATCAACTCCATGTTCTTCCTTGGAGACCTCTACAGACCCACCCGCTTCGAAGAGAGGGGAAACATCAAAGTGATCCATCTCTGGCTAGGACGGTTTCTCATCCGTCCTTCACATCTGATCCCGATTCTGCATATAGAGGAATATAAGGATGAAGGGCGTATGGAACAGGAGAATAGGGACTCTTCCTATCGCTTTGAGATCCTGGTACAGGATACAAGATCTCAAGATGTCAGATCTTCAGATTCTCTGCCGCTTTTTTCTGTCATCTCTGATATCGATGCTGAAAGTATGGCACTACTTCGGGACCTGAACCTGCTATCGACTTACCTGCCGATAGTGAATGTCTACCTCAAGGCAGGTGGAGCTGTTACGGTAGATGAAGAGACATTTGTGGAATCTTGGTTTGCAGCGCTGGGAGCACTGCAGACTCTGGGTGTTAAAACGTCAGTACCCAAGATCCTGCAGAAGAGTCTTATACCGCAGTTGACCCTTTCGTTCAAGAAGAAAGCCGGGGTCTCCTGTGATAATGTGACAAGCTATACAAGCCTTTCAGATTTGATGGATTTCCAGTGGACTATTGCTGTAGGGGAAAATAAAATAACAGCCGAAGAATTCTATGAGCTCACTGATGATTATAGGAATATCATACGGTATCATGATACGTACATGATTCTTGATGAGAAAGAATTGAAGAAGATCAGGAGAGCTCTTGAGAAACCTGTTTCTCTTCGTGCTCTCGATATCATGAAGATTCATCTGGAAGGTACGTATGATCATGTTCCGATACAGACGGATCAATCACTTATGGATATCATTAACAGCCTTTTCACCGTTGAACCAGTTCCTGTCCCAACTGGGGTGAAGGCCGTCTTACGTCCATATCAGGAGGCAGGATATCAGTGGCTCTATCACAACTGCAAAATTGGTATTGGTTCTCTGATTGCAGATGATATGGGATTGGGGAAAACCCTGCAAGTGCTTACCCTATTACAGAAGATGAAGGAAGAGGGTTCAGTTACCGCAAAGAAACCCGCTATAGTCATTGTCCCTGCAAGTCTTGCTTCAAACTGGGGGCGGGAGATGGATAAGTTCACCCCGGATCTCATGTATAGCATCTACCATGGTCAGGATCGGGTTCTTGATATGGAATCAGAGGTCATGGTGACAACCTACGCTGTTGTCTCTCAGGATCTATCAGTACTTGCTAAGAAGAGATGGTCCGCAGTCATCATCGATGAAGCACAGAATATCAAGACTCCGACTGCTGCCAGGACACTCGCCATAAAATCACTGAAAGGTACTGTGAAAATTGCTATGACCGGTACTCCGGTTGAAAACAAACTTATGGACTACTGGAGTGTCTTAGACTACCTGATGAAGAATCTCCTAGGAAAGAAGAGCTATTTCAAAGATACTTATGCGATTCCTATCGAGCGGTATCGCAATCAGAAGGCTCTTGATTCTTTCAAGAAACTCACTGCCCCGTTCATCCTCAGGAGAATGAAAACAGACAAGAGTATCATACAAGATCTGCCTGATAAGATAACACTGAATACCTATACTGAACTTACTCATGAACAGGCAGCTCTCTATGAATCATTGGTAAGTTCTATAGAAGAGATGACTGAACAGGCTGAAGGGATTCAGCGAAGCGGTATTATCTTCAAGCTTATCAGCGGGTTGAAGCAGATATGTGACCATCCTGCTCTCTATCTAAAAGATGGAAAGCAGTCTTGTTCGTTATCGGGTAAGACACAGCAGCTGATGCTCCTGCTGGAGAAGATCCTTTCACAGAATGAGAAGGTCCTGATCTTCACGCAGTTCGCCCAGATGGGTCATATCCTGCAGAGCGTCATAAAAGACGAGCTGCATATTTCAGCTCCTTTCTTCTATGGATCTCTCTCAAGAAAACAGCGTGATACTATGATAGATACCTTTCAGAATGATAAGAACTGCAAGATCATGATCATCTCGTTAAAAGCCGGCGGGGTCGGACTGAACCTCACTGCGGCAAATCATGTGATTCATTATGACTTGTGGTGGAATCCTGCAGTGGAACATCAGGCAACTGACCGGGTGTTCCGTATCGGGCAGAGAAAGGATGTTCAGGTTCACCGGTTTATCACAAAGGGATCCTTTGAAGAGAAGATAAACAGGATGCTTGAAGAGAAGCAGGAACTTGCTGATCTTACTGTCGCTCAGGGAGAGAAATGGATTGCTTCTATGAACACAAGAGAACTCAAAGAACTCTTGAAACTGGAGCGATAGAAACATCATAGGGTCCAGGATCGGGAGGATTCAGGTGCTTGATATTTTCTTGTACGGGCAATATCATATCCTCATGACATATTCCTGATCACGTGAAGTTGACGGATTCCCTGTTAGAATCTTGTGCAGATCTAAGAATTCAGTCATATGCATTCTCCCGTGTGTTCCACGGTCAGTAAAACAGCTCCTGCAATACAAGGGATATCTACTCCAACACTATATGAAATAAATAATGATTTGGATCTCTCGAAATAGTTATAGATTCTTGGTAGAATTCACACGTACGATGATATACGTGACTGACCAGAGAATGTCGGGAGGTCATGCAGATGATCAGATGGCTAATCAGATGATTTCTGGTAGCTTTCCAAGCATCTGATGATATCGGCAGTGTACTTGTGTAACACTCCTGATCGCTGATGCGCTTGAAGGAAAGATGTTCCCTGAGAAACCGATTCCATGATAGCTGTAAGTTCTCTTTTCGAGAGGAACATCGATATAGTTTTATATACTTCGATTTGATCTGATTCCGGCATAGCCGCCAGTGTTGAGACAATATCAATAGGCATGATGAGATCATACCATATCTTTCATGATCCTATCTACTCGTGAATGATTCACTAGGGTACATAAGCTACCTTGAAAGTCTTACATAATATTTCGGTTTGGATTTGGTTTCCAGGGAAGACAACCTGTTCTCAGTAGCTTATGTATGAGAATCATATAGTGGAATACGCTGTTTATCGGGGGAGACGGATATTCCTAACGATAAATTAACAATCAATATATTGAAAGACTGAGTAGGTTGCTAAAGTTTATACA
>CAYYPJ010000231.1:0-3911 GCA_964473495.1 uncultured Spirochaetales bacterium | reverse complement strand
GGTTCTGGGAGGGTTGTAGACACTTGTAGTCATGATGACGATATTGTGACACTTCTAGAGGAAACGGGAAGCAACAGGGAAAACAAACAGTCTACTAAAGCTATTGACAAGCCTCCTGTAAGTGTCTACTTCTACTCTACAAGATACGAAAAAAGTAAGCTTCACACGAACACATAGCTTGAGATCACTTTATATCGCGAAATGAGCCTTGTTTTTATACATATTCAGATTGAATGATAGACATTCCCATAGTATGATTCTAATTATTCAAAGATACATGTAAACAATTATATTCTAAGTGATATATTACCCAACCTAGTGAGGACTAACATGAAAAGATGTTTTTTATGTATAATCTTAAGTAGTTTAATCTTCAGTAGCTGTGTAACAAACCAAGTTTCACCTAACCAAAATCAATATACTACTATTATTGAAAACCGACGTACTTCTCTTAGATCAGATCCTATATCTAATATCATTATCAATGAAGTCTGTCTGCAAAACAAATCTCTTTTAGAGTATGGTAAAAACGTTTATCCACAGTGGGTAGAGCTAGCAAATATCTCAGATACTGTACAATCACTTCAATCTTATAGTATTGTATTAAAAGACACCGATGGTTCAGTAAAACAATTTAACACGTTTCCTGATATCGTTATCCCTCCAAAAGGGTTCTATCTATTGATCTTCTCAGAAACCAAAACAGTAAAATTCCCAACATCCGTACATATGCTCTATACTATACCTCAATCAACAGTTGAGCTTTCTCTAAAAGAAGGAACAAAAACACTTGACTCCTTTCCTTTAGAAGAACATCAAAACTATGATATTACAGAACCTTTTGATAGAAATTATTCTTTTGCTAGAAACTGTATGTGTTGTTCTATCATCCAGAAAGACTTATCACCTACACCAGGGCTATCCAATGCAACTATCATTGATTCGCCTGTCTTTAATGATGAATCAGGATTCCATGAAGAAATGAAAGTAACCTTTGATACTAAAGCTCTTCCGGAAGGGTATGAAATTTACTACACAATCAATGATGAGATTGAACCGGAGTTCAATGTATATACTGGTCCAGAATCTTGGTGCTACCCTACACCTATTAGTGGTAAATTATATACAGGCCCTATAGGGTTAAAAGAAACAGCCGTTATCAAAGCACGTGTCTATTCATCAAGTGGAGCATGTAGTGCAACTATACATAGGACGTTTCTAATTCATGAAGATACTGATTTGCCAATCGTCTCTATTGTTACAGAACCTGAATGTCTCTGGGATCCTGAATACGGTATATATATACGAGGGAGTGGGGCCGAGGCAAACTTTCTTGAGAATAATTTACGGTTGATCGACTTCTCCTTCTTCTCTAAAGAATCATCTCAGAATGCCTTATGCCAAGACACCTACCTAATGCGCATTTATGGTGCTTTTTCGCGCTGGAAGTTCCAGAAATCATTGGCTATATATGCTAAGGCACCTGCATCAGAAAAGAGAATACCAAACGTATTCTTTACACATACAGCATCAGAGGTTCTATCATTCCACTCTATAATCCTTAGGAATTCAGGTGGAGATAATGAAAGGACTCATTTTAGGGATGGTTTTATTACAGGACTCGCATCAGATCTCGATGTTGATAAGCAAGATTTTCAACCATCGATTGTTTTAATAAACGGCCAATATTGGGGAATTTATAATATCAGGGAGAAGATCAACGAATATTTTATCGAAGACCATCACGGTATTGACCCAAATGAAATAGACTTGATTGAAGGCTCCTATCGTTGTGGAATGGAAATCAAAGAAGGAGATTTTACGGCTATCGACAAACTTATCGAGTTTCTTAAAACTACAGATACTTCATATCCAGATGCATATAAGAGACTTACGGAACAAATAGATATTGATAGCTTCACAGATTATATTATCATAGAAATATTTGCGAATAATACCGATTGGCCTTGGAGTAATGTTAAATTTTACCGTCCAAGAACTACCAAGGGAAAGTGGCGTTTCATTCTTTTCGATACTGATGAAGCCTTTGATACAATCGAATATCATACAAAGCACTATGAAATAAATGACAGGATCCCCCATGGAGTGGTTGATTTCAATATGCTTGATTATGTAATGCAAAGTTATAATGCAGATATCGTTAGTACTCTTTTCAGGGCTCTTATAGTAAATCCTGCTTATTATGAGCAGTTTAATAATCGTTTTGAGGAGCTGTTGAATACTCTTTTTACTCCTGAACACCTTTCAGAAGAGATTACTACATATAGTGAAGCAATCATGAGTGAAATAACCCGTCATATAGACAGATGGACAAAACCCAAGTATAAGAAAAACTCCTCTCAAGATATCATAGAACCATGGCTAGAGAATCTTCAAATCCTCTATTCATTTTCTCGAAACAGAAAGTACCAAGTTCTTTCACATCTAAATTTATTTAAAACTACATATAATCCATTAGCTTTTATGGGTAAAATTAGAAATGGTGACTTCGAAATACCAGATCAGAGAATGTGGAATATGAATCATAACCCAGAATTGGTCTTCTCCTCTATTATTACAGATGATAATAACCATATTGGTTATATAAGGACATTAGAAACAGGAAAACATTACTGGGAAGCTGCTACTTTCATCTATGATTCTCTAAAATTCAAACAAGGGGAGACACTAGAATTATCGTTTGATATTAAATCAAATCAGCCTTTGGAAAATGATGAGTACGTACAAGTTAGTCTTTTTGATTGTAGAACAAATAAGAGTATAGACAAGAAACAAATATGCCCTTCAACAGAATGGCAACATGAATCAGTAATCTTTACGTATGAAGGACCTACAATAACTACAGGAAGACTAGTATTTTTCACAGGAGCTTTGAAAGAAGGTAGAGAGTTACTTCTTGATAATATAAGGCTTAAGAATGAGTAAAGAATAATGTAACCCAAATTCCCCGCGAATTCTAACGTGGTTTTAACCTGAAGGCCATTTCAGGCTGAATGCCTGGAGTATCGCAGTCTGAGTCTTTGTTGGTTCACTATAGATTGCCCTGTATGTTCTCTTGAATCTCACCTTTGAAAGTGTGCTCATCCTAAAAAGCAGCTGCCGGTAGTTCTTCAGATGAATAGCTGTCAGTTCCTTCCGGTGTTTCTTCACGTCCTGCTTAAATCCATTCAGAATGATCAAGCTTATAAAATTGATGAATATCCTTCCCCAATTTGTCACTACACTGTAGGAACGTTCGCAGTGTCCGTCGATTCATGCTTGGTGTCATCAAATATCAATTCGGCACTATTCCTGCCGGCATACGCTTCATAGGTCTTGACGGGATCTTTCTCGTGATTCGTGTACAGACACCAGTAATCGGCATAACTGTTTTGGAATTCAGCTTGTACCGTTGTCCTGTCTTTAACTATAATTCCTTTCTTCGGAGTCTTCTTCCACCCATGTTCTTAAATGTAATACGTAGCAATCTTAAATTTTCGGCTTAGGCCCTCTCTTTTTTTTGAGGGTTGCCTGGATTCTGTTCTGCTTTACCGGAAGAGGAACGCCCAAACATTTTAGCAGCAGGCTCTGCTTCTCAGAAATCTCACACCATTTGATCTTACCTTTGGCCATGAAAGTATACATACATTCCAATTCCTTGAGCACTTTGTCATACGTCATTTTTCTTGTAAGTTCTTCTCTATGGGCTCACTATAATATTTTTCCCATAGCATTCTCATCACGGTTTAGTTCAATGAGAATTATCTGAGTTCTCAGATAATTCTCATGGTCGGAGAAAAATCGAGAAGGTCTTTGAGGCACTATACAAGCAAAAACCGGAATCTGTAGAGTATATCATATGCAATACCATCCTCGGCTTGATACGGAAGGTCTATGAGATAGAAAAAGAA
>CAYYPJ010000230.1:0-3929 GCA_964473495.1 uncultured Spirochaetales bacterium | reverse complement strand
CCAAGTGCCTGATATATGGAAGAACGGTACGTTCTCAGATGATGTAGTGCTTGACTTCTCTCTGTACGGTGCTACTTCAGGTATACGATCATCATCTGACTTCTTAGCCCCTGTGGCACCGGGAAATGAGCTTTATCGGAAGGACGGAGCAGCAGTCGTATTGGATCGATTGGTGCGGGGGGATACTGCACGGATCTTCTATAAACCATACTACCGTCGTGATGACTTTGATGATCAGCGCTATTCTCCGACCTTCACCCCTTTGGTCTATCCGGGACAGACGATGGAAGTATCAGGATATCTGGAGAAGATGAGCGGACAGCGGATTGCACTTGCCCCATATGTACGGGACAGCAGTACACAAGAGCTTTTCCAGGATGGATATCTCTTCTATGCTGAAGACGCAGAATTCTCATTCACCTATACCCTTCCGGATGTGCCGTTCGCAATTGATGAAGTAGGGCTGCTTGTCACAAACTTTGATAGTGAGAAGTATCTTGGCACACTGGTGATAACCTCCCTGCAGGTCTCCGGGAAGAGAACTTTCAACCTCTCCTTCTCCGATGAGCGTAAAGAGTTCGGCGGTCTGACCCGTTGTTCTCTCTCCGGAGGAGCATGGGACATAGAAGACGGGGGGCTGCATGCTATCACCACCGATACCTTCCAGCTCTACAGCGGTCCCTATTACGGGAAGGACTACTTTTGTGAATCCACAATGATCCCGGAGTATGGTCACAGCCATCTGCTTATCGTACGGGCCCATGGGGCGGTATCAGGATATCTCTTCGGCTTACAGGGAAAGAATCGAGCTGGCCTCTATCTTCGTGATAATGGGTTGACCTGCATCCATGAGATTCCCTACCCGTGGAAACTGGGGGAGAGGTATACCCTCTCTGCAACGTGTACGGGGAACACGATCACCTGCAGCATAAATAATGTTGAAGTTCTTACCTATCATGATGCTTTCCGTTATACCTATGGGATGGCTGGCGTAGGGAAGATCTCAGCGGGAAGAACAAGATTTCTCTCATTCTCATATAAGGAGAGATAATAGGTATGAGATTTTATGCAGGGAAACGTGAGAAACAGGATGTCTTTGTACAGATCACGACCGGCGAAGATCCTCTTCAGGTAGGGATATCTTCCTCTGTAGAGAGTCTATTTGGACGGGCAATACGTGAGAGTGTCATGGAGGTACTTGAAGATGCTCATATAGAGACTGGTGTCGTCATGGTTGAAGATCAGCAGGCACTTGATTTCGTCATCAGAGCACGTATGAAGACCGCCATAGACCGTATGCGCAGAGTATCACCAGTATAAGGGAGAAGACGTATGAGATCATTGCTCTACTGCCCGGCTAATAGCCCGAAGATGCTTACACACGTGGGGATCTATGGAGCCGATGCAATCGTCTTTGATCTGGAGGATGCTGTCACAGAGGACGAGAAGGATGAGGCAAGGGATCTGCTTGTCGAGTATCTGAGCCATATGGACTATGGTGAAGCAGAGCTTATCGTGCGCATAAATTCGTTTGATTCAGTGTATGGGAAGGCTGACCTGCAGGCAATGATCCCTCTGCATAAGGCAATCATACGGATTCCAAAGGTTGAAACAGCAGCAGAAATAAGACATACAGAAGCATATGTCCAGGAACTGGAAAAACAGTATTCATTAACACCAGGTTCAACGAAGTTCCATATCCTTCTAGAGACTCCGCTAGGTATTGAACGTGCTTTTTCTCTGGCAGGTGCATCTGATAGAATAGCGGCCCTCGCCTTTGGGGCAGAAGATTATTGCAGAGCCACAGGTATTAAACGAATAGGGGAACCCTATGCACTCGATTATGTCCGAAGCCGTCTTGTGAGTGCCGCAGGAGCCTATGGGATAGCGTGTTTTGATTCTGTCTGGGGCGTTCTCTCTGATTCTGAAGGCTTGGAGAAGGAATCCCATCGTTCTCGTACCCTTGGATTCAACGGGAAGTCTGTGATTCATCCGGATCAAGTAGCTATAGTCAACCGTATATTCTCTTTCTCAGAAGAAGAGATCCTATGGGCTCGCCGCATACTTCATGAGGCAGCTAATGGTGTATCAGAGGTGGATGGAAGAATGGTCGATGTTCCGGTGATCGCCCAGGCAAGGCGGATCATCAATGAATCAGGGGAAGAGTCTACGTGAACACACAAGAGAACAGTGTGAATCGAGTGATCCCTAAGATGCTGCCGCTGTATGGAGAAGCCCATCCCTTCAAGGGGGTAGTAGATACCCATAGTGCTGTGCGAGGACTTCCGCCATATGATGATCTCATTGACCAGTTACATCATCTAGGAAAGCATACACACTTCATGCCGAATTTGAAAGATGCGATTCTCAGCTCTGGTCTTCAGGACGGGATGCGCATCAGTTTTCACCATCATCTCAGATTGGGCGATCAGGTGATGAGAATGGTTTTAGAGGTTCTTACCGAGATGGGATATCAACGGTTGATTCTCTGCCTCACCTCTGTGATGGGGGAGTCCTGTACCGCTGTGCTGGCAGCTGCCCATGCAGGCGTGATCAGTATGATAGAGACTACCGGCTTAAAAGCGCCTCTTTCAACAGCCGTGGAGGATGGGACACTGCAGGTCCCTGTTATCTTCAGATCTCATGGCGGCAGAGCCAGGGCGATCATGTCCGGTGATATTACCATTGATGTCGCATTCATAGTAGCATCTGCAGTTGATTATGAGGGGAATCTTACCGGAAGTTTTGGACCGAACCGGTTTGGTTCTCTCGGGTATGCTATGCCGGATGCACGAAAAGCATCCTGTGTGATAGGGATCACTGATTACCAAAGGTCCGTGATCCCGATCTCTATATCAGCATCAGCCGTCGATATCGTAGTCATTACCGATTCTATCGGTACCAAAGACGGACTTTCAGGAGGATCGATCAGACAGACAAAACGTCCGATTGAACAATTGATAGCTCGTAAAGCATTATCGGTGATCATTAGTTCAGGGATAGTACAGCCCGGGTTCTCTTTTCAGGCAGGAAGCGGGGGGATATCCTTAGCGGTCTCAACCCTGCTGGCTGGATATCTGGAAGATACTAAGATCCCCTGTTCTTTTATCTCCGGCGGTATTACCGGTTCACTGGTCTCTATGCTGCGGGAAGGGAGAACAGAGCGGCTGTATGATGTTCAGAGTTTTGATGATGAGGCATCCCGGTCTCTAGGAGAGAATCCAAAGCATATAGAGATGAGTGCCTCCCTCTATGGGAATCCGTACCATCCTCACTGTATTGCACACCAATTGGATCTGATGGTACTCTCGGCGACGGAAGTCGATCTTCATTTTCATGTGAATTCGATCACTGGTACCAATGGGAGGATTCTTGGAGCACTCGGAGGTGCTCCGGATACTGCTGCTGGCGCACTGGTGACCATCGTAGTCATCCCTGCTTTCAGGGGGAGGATCCCCTCCGTGAACAGAGACGTATATATCATATGTACTCCCGGTGATAGCGTTGATATCGTGGTCACAGAACTTGGGATTGCGGTTAATCCCAGGCGAAAGGATCTTCTTGAGAGTCTACAGCGTGCAGGAATAGTGGTACTTTCTATTGAGCAGCTTATGAATACTGTCTATGAAATAACCGGAATCCCTGATACAGTAAGAAATCAGCAGCAGACGGGAAGAGTCCAAGCCATTGTGGAGTATCGTGATGGTACGGTGCTTGATACCCTCTGGAGCAAAAGATAGGAGTAGTTGATGGGAAAAGTAGTAGTAATAGGAAGTATCAATGTTGACATCGTCGTGACCTGTGACCGCTGGCCGCAGCCGGGAGAGACTTTGCTTGGCGGGGGGAACTATCAGAACTATGGGGGCAAAGGGGCAAATCAGGCTGTTGCAGCTGCACGACTTGGCTCTTACGTTTATATGATTAGTAGG
>CAYYPJ010000229.1:0-3939 GCA_964473495.1 uncultured Spirochaetales bacterium | reverse complement strand
AGTGAGCCGTGAAGGGATCGAACCTTCGACCCGCAGATTAAGAGTCTGCTGCTCTCCCAGCTGAGCTAACGGCCCAAAGATTACGTCCAGCAGGGTTCGAACCTGCGACCTACGGATTCGAAGTCCGTCGCTCTATCCAGCTGAGCTATGGACGCATACATATGCGTTGTCCGTTGCCATACTATAGGATTTCATCCATCCTGTCAAAGCAAAAGGGGTGGATGACGGGGCTTGAACCCGCAACAACCAGAACCACAATCTGGTGCTCTACCATTGAACTACATCCACCAAGTGACAATAATCAAATCGTCTTTAACGAACGAGATGTACTCTGCATGAAAACAGTCTTTTTGTCAATACCTTCCCGCGAAAAGGATGCTTGATGTGCTTGTATTCTTACCTTGTGAGCTGCATTGGCATAAGATATTATTTGGCTCTATTCGATCAAGCAAGAAGAGTTTATCAGGAAGTTATCTTTTTGGCATGAAGGAAGCAGAGAACAACTCTCCAATCAATAATCTGTTTATCGTACCGTTTCGTTAGTGTGTCTTCAATCTTTGTGAGTTTCGAAGTCTGGGAACTATCGAGATATGGAAGGTATGTCACATGTATCCATTTTGCTATATCTGCAGCAGTGATCCGACGCGGCTCTCTTACCTCTTCCACTGTAGCGGTGACTTCGGAAAAACCGGATTGCTCTATTGCATGACGCAGCGTCTCTTCTCCATAGTTCACGATAGTGTTTTTCTGATTTGCATATATCTGTTCCTCAATACTGGCTAGGAGCTGTTTCCCCTCGGTGGAATCGCAGAGGTCTGATAGGCGTTGGCCCTTATTAGGTATGACTTCACACAGCGAAAGGATGCTGCCGCTCTTACAGAGGGTATAGAGTTCTTGTGCAAGTCTGATCTTGTCTTTTGATTTAGTGAACACATGCTGACCGATCACGGCATCAAAGGTGTCGTTCTTTTTGAAATGGGATGTATAACGGTCATCTTCTATGGTAAGTATCTGAGGACGATCTATTTCCGGGAGCTGTCTTGCATATTCTTCCAATTGTTCTGTGAGTATCTTTTTACTGCTTATTACCGTGACCCCTCCTTCAGGCGTCTGCCTGCAAGCTTCCCACACGAGCAGTCCTCGCCCTTGCTCGATTACAAGGACTCTGCTGTGCCGGAGAAGGGTAAGAGGGGAGAATATATGTTCTCTGATTCTTTCCTGGGTCAAACCTCTGTTAGATAGCAAACGTTCAAGCCAGAGATCCCGCTGTGTATCGGGAGGGGAAAAGGTAAGTATTTCCGGATAGGGATCTGAGACAGCTGCCTCGAGTTGTGCTTCTCGCCGCTGTTCTACCTCTGTCTTTATCTTTACTTCATACCCTTGATCAGAGGGATGATAGAAGATACTGCCTTGCAGCCCGTTAGGAAGGTATTGTTGTGTGACCCAATGATCCTTGAATGCATGGGGATACAGATACCCTTTTCCGTGGCCAAAGCCTTCTTTATCTCTGCTGCCGTCTTTTAGTGGGTTTGGCACCTCGCTGTCTGCTTCATCTTCTACACGTTTCAATGCAGAGAAGAACCCCAGACTGCTGTTCGATTTCGGAGCAGTTGCCAGGTATAATGCAGCATGAGTCAAGTGGAATCGCCCTTCAGGCATACCTACACGATCAAAAGATGAAGCTGCTGATTCTACGACCCCAAGAGCTTGTGGATCAGCAAGACCAATGTCTTCACATGCAGAGATGAGCATTCTTCTAAAGATGTATCGCGGATCCTCTCCGGCACGGACCATTCGTGCGAGCCAATAGAGTACGGCATCAGGATCAGATCCTCTGATCGATTTGATGAATGCGCTAATGACATCAAAATGGTAATCTCCCTCTTTATCATAGAGGACTACTTTCTGCTGTATACTCTCTTCTGCTGCATCCCTGCTTATGAATATGGGTTCATCCTCAGGCGGCGGGAATGTGCTTGGTGTAGTTTCAACAGCCAGCTCCAATGCATTCAGGAGGCTTCTTGCATCTCCATTTGCCACATTGACTATATGCTCTAATGCGCCTTCCTCAAAGGAAATTGTGTAGTTTCCGTATCCACGTTCATGATTGTTCAAGGCCTGTTCTGCAATCGTAAAGAGGTCACTCTCGGTAAGTTTGATAAGTTGAAATATTCGGCTGCGACTGACAAGTGCAGCATTTACTTCAAAATAGGGGTTTTCAGTTGTAGCGCCGACAAGAATGACAGTCCCATTCTCTACCCAAGGCAGAAGTGCATCCTGCTGCGATTTATTCCATCTATGAACTTCATCGACAAAGAGGATCGTTTTCTTCTGATAGAATTTCTGTCGGTTCTTTGCCTCTTTTATCTCTTCTCGTAACTCTTTTACTCCGGAGAGTACCGCATTCAACGTAGAGAAATGGCTCTTTGTAGTATGTGCTATGACTCTGGCAAGTGTTGTCTTGCCGGTACCGGGGGGACCATAGAAGATGACTGAAGAAAGTTGATCAGCTTGAATAGCTCTGCGGAGCAGACGTCCTTCTCCTACTATGTGATCCTGACCGATAAATTCATTGAGTGTTTTTGGCCTCATACGGTACGCTAATGGCTGCATATGGTGTAAGGTAGATGTTGCGAATAGATCCATGCGGTCATTATAGTACGCAAGAAAGAAAAGGAAAAGTCACAATATAATAAGAAACACTGCAAATATTATTGATTATATGAGTAAAATCCTATCATTATAGGGAGAATATCCCAAAGATGAAAATACTATGGGTTCTTTAAGGGAAAAATATGAAGAGACGTATGATTTTGGCATTGATAGTAATGATAGTTTTTCATACAGGTATGGCATATGCCAATCCGTTACCGTGGACAGCCCAGGAGAAGTATCTCTTTCTTGGCGGCAGCTATGATTTCTCTGAATCACAGGCTGCTCTCTACTATGATGTATTTACTGGTGATTTTCCCTGTATCTTTCATATAGAACCATATGAAATCACCCTTATGACCGGTTTGCCGCTTCATAGACCTTCACCGTTCTTTTTCAGTCTTGGCACTGAAAATCAGATAGGGTTCCTCGATGCCTATACGAGGGTTGCTCTCTTCCAATCAGGTTCTTTGGGTTTTAGATGGGATGCCTTTGGAGATCAGTCGATTGATAAATTTGTTTCGCTAGGATCTAGATATTATGGTTTGACAAGCGGGATCCGGTTTTTTGAGAACAGGAGACGACTCCAATCACATCTGCAATATTCATCGAAGAGTATGGATCTTTTTGCTTCTGCAACCTATGGATTCGCTGATAATAAGCTGCTTGATTGGTCTGCCGGCATAGATCTGCGTACAAAAGATCACTATAGTATACGCGTTGAACTTGATCACACTATGAAGGTGTCAGTAGCTTTTGGACTGTCTCACTATGATCCTCCTGCAGATATTGCAAAAGAGTATACATGGGACTATATAGGAGCTCATAGAGGATCATTAACGAAGTTCCCTGAAAACTCGGTATCTTCCTTCACCCATGCTATGAACAAACCCGATACAGCATTCATTGAGACAGATATGAATATAAGTGCTGATGGGGATTATATGGCTATTCATGATCTGAACTTTCTCCGGTATACAGGTAATCCCACTGCAATCAGCGATGTGACATCAGATGAAATAAAACAGTATGATTTTGGAAGTTATTTCTCTAAAGAGTATGCACAGAACAGAGCTTTGGATCTGAGCGAGACGGCTGAGACGCTGCGTCCATTCAAGGGGAAGGGGTTTATCATGCTTGAGGTTAAACTCATTGGTGACGGCCCGGCGCCAATGAACCGATTTTTGCATGCAGCACGATCGGCTTTCGCCGATGGAGCTGATGTGAGTTATATGACGCTCTATTTTAAAAATGCAAAACAACTGATGAGTCAACTTGATTCGGATG
>CAYYPJ010000228.1:0-3962 GCA_964473495.1 uncultured Spirochaetales bacterium | reverse complement strand
GTGAATGCCATAGCCTTCTTTCTTTCATCAGTGATGGTCACTGATGAGATGATGGCATCATATGCACCATTTGCAAGACCGGCGAAGATACCGTCCCATGAAGTATTTCTTAACTTGATGGTGATTCCTTCCTCATCAGCGATGGCATTGATCAAATCAACATCGAAACCGACGAGTTCACTATTCTCATCGATGTATTCCATCGGCGGCCATGTGGCATCAGTTGCGATCGAAATGGAATCTTCAGATTCAGCTTGTCCTCCGGCAAAGATACTGCCTGCAGCCAGGCAGAATAAACCTATGATCAAAACAGTCTTTTTCATCTTATACTCCTATTACTAGTACTTATTTACTAAATTCTACATAAATATACGGTTATTAGTCAATAGTAACGTATAAATATACATAAATCGATGTTGTTTTGTAGCTTTTCTCATGAAAGAACAATAGAAGAAGAGAAGTTGAAATATATATGAGTGAACTTGCGATCAACTGTATGTCGTTATAAGAGATCCAATGAAGATTCCTAAAACAGCTCCTGCAAGGATCTGAGGGTATGTATGTCCCAACAGCGTCTTGAGGTTTGCAGGCTGTATCCCATGCTTATAGATCTCTGAGAGAATGGTACTCCATTCGTTTAAAACTTCAGCATGTCGTCCTGCAGCCCTTCTGACACCTACAGCATCATAGATGACAACGATAGAGAAAACCAGTGATACAGCAAAGTCCGCCGAGTCGATCCCGTGGATCATTCCGATACTTGTGGAGAGAGCCGAGACCGTAGCAGCATGTGATGACGGCATGCCGCCGGTATTTGCCATTCGTTTGATATCGATCTTTCCAATGATGAAGAAATTGAATATAGTCTTGAGCACTTGTGCTGAGACAACTGCGATGAATGCAGAAATCAGTGGTTTGTTTGTGAGTAAAGCTTCCATGCACACCAGTATATATGATTGTTATTTATTATGTAAACGATTATAACGAATTCATGAGACAAAAAAAAGATATGCAGTCATTGGTACTGTTGTTGGTATCATTGTTTGGACAGATGTCGATAGGTATTCTCACCCTTGGACTTGTATTCTTCATGCGTGACAGGTTCTCTTTGGGTGCACAGCTGATTGGATTCTTTGCTTCTGCCGGTACCTTGATGTATTTTCTTGGTTGTGTTGTACTGAAACACCCTGTATCTCTATTACGCCCGCCACATGCTGTAGGAATTGCTACGGCAGGTATGATGGTCAGTAGTGGTCTTATCGCTGTTGTCCCCTACGTCTGGATGGCCTTTATCTGTTATATGTCCTATGGGTTGTTCATGTCTTTGTTTTGGCCTCCTCTTATGGGATGGCTCACAAGGGGGCTGGAAGGGCTGGCACTCTCAAAGAGACTCTCATGGTTCAACCTCTCCTGGAGTCTTGGTCTTGGGGCCGCTCCCTATCTCTCAGGAGTACTGACAGAACGGCAGGTGAGTTATCCCATATATGCCGCTAGCGGTATTATGGGCGTGATTTCTCTTGTCATCGTTATCGCTGTCTTTGCTGTTCCCTCGATACAGGCGACTGTTTCAAATACAGATCACATAAAACGTCTCGGCTGTGAGGACCATAGTACAAGATTACGTTTTATCTGTTGGTTGGGGTTGTTCTCTGGATATGTTGTCTTTGGCGTCACCATGAACGTTTTCCCCATCTATGCGAGAGAGATCCTCCTGTACCCAGAGAGTACCATCGGGTTCTTCCTTCTTGTCAGGGGCTTGATCACTGCGGGGACCTTCGTCCTCCTCGGGAGAATCAGCTGGTGGCAGTATAACAAAGTATACATGGTAATACTTGAGCTGTTTCTGGCTGTGATCTGTCTATTAGGTATCTTCGCAGAGTCCTCCTGGCTCCTGATGTGTTTCTTTGTCCTCTTTGGGATAGCTTTTGCCGCTATCTATATGAACAGTATATTCCATGGTGCCGCCGGAAGTCCTGACAGAGGATCCAGAATGGCTGTACATGAGGCTGTGCTCACCTTCGGGACTATCTTAGGATCATCATTAGGTGGTACGCTCTTTCAATTCGGATCGTTCACGGCGGTGATGGTATTCTGTATGATGGTGTCACTGATCACCATACTTCTGCAGGGTGTTATTTGGAGGATACAGGCTTCAGTCTCCCGTACTAACTCTCTAGAGACTTGATGAATAGAAAGAATATAGGCTAATATTCACATATACTGTGTATGGATGCATAGTGAAACGTACAGGATGAAAAGGATGGTATAAATGGGATTGAATATTGCTCAGAAGATTTTGCAGAAGCATCTGATCGAGGGGGAATTGAAACCAGGTAACCAGATTGCCATTAAGATTGATCAGACTCTCACCCAGGATGCGACAGGTACGATGGCCTATTTGCAGTTTGAAGCTATGGGTATTACCTCTGTCAAGAATGAACTCGCCGTCAGTTATGTTGACCACAATACCGTACAGGTGGGGTTTGAGAATGCAGATGATCATCGGTATCTTCAGTCAGTTGCGGAGAAGTATGGTATTGTCTTCTCACGGGCAGGAAATGGTATCTGTCATCAGGTGCACCTTGAACGCTTCGGTATACCGGGAAAGACTCTGCTTGGGTCTGATTCACATACCCCTTCCGGCGGTGGGATAGGTATGTTTGCCATTGGTGCCGGCGGTATCGATATTGCTGTAGCTATGGGAGGCAGCCCCTTCTATATGACTGCCCCAAAAGTAGTGAATATTCGTCTAGAGGGTTCTTTACGACCATGGGTCTCTGCAAAGGATGTCATTCTGACTGTGCTGCGTATCTTTGGTACAAAGGGGAATGTCAGTACGGTATTTGAATATAGCGGGCCGGGTGTGGACACATTGGATGTCCCGGACCGAGCGACCATCACGAATATGGGTGCTGAGTGCGGTGTCACCACATCACTCTTCCCAAGTGATGCGAGAACCCGGGAATTCATGATTGCACAGAATCGTGGTGACGACTGGGTAGCGATACAGGCAGATCCTGATGCACATTACGAAGATACGATCATCATAGATCTCTCCACTGTCGAGCCTTTGACTGCTAAGCCCCATTCACCGGGGAATATAGCAAGGATTGCAGATCTTGCCGGAAAGAGAGTGGATCAGGTCCTTATCGGATCTTGCACAAATTCATCCTATCGTGATTTGCGCACCGTTGCTGAGCTGCTTGATGGCAGACACATAGCATCGCATGTCAGCCTCGGTATAGCCCCGGGGTCACGTGAAGTGTTGAATATGCTGGCAAAAGAGGGGTATCTTGCCAAGTTGATCTCTGCTGGTGCCCGAATACTGGAGAGTGCCTGCGGTTTCTGCATTGGGAATCATATGTCTCCCGGTACTGATGCAGTGTCACTCAGGACATCGAACAGAAACTTTGAGGGACGATCCGGGACTAAGTCTGCACAGGTCTACCTCGTAAGCCCTGAAGTAGCAGCATTAGCTGCTTTGAAAGGGGCTTTCACCAATCCTTTTACCGTGACAGATATTGCATACCCGGATGTGAAGATGCCGAAGACTTTTGATGTTGACGATTCGATGTTCATTTTTCCGGCAGAGGACAAGCATGATGTCAAGATCATGAGGGGACCCAATATCGGGGATCCTCCAGTCAATACTGCACTTCCTCAGTCACTTCATGGTATCGCAGCGATCAAGGTGGGAGAGAAGATCACGACTGACCATATCATGCCTGCCGGGGCACGACTGAAGTATCGTTCGAATATACCAACGTATTCGACGTTTGTCTTTGAACAGGTAGACCCTGAGTTCTCCAGTCGTGCCGCAGCGAATAGAGATGCAGGACTGCATAATGTGATCATTGCACAGGATTCATATGGACAGGGATCCAGCCGTGAACATGCTGCATTATGTCCTATGTATCTTGGGGTAAAAGCAGTCATAGCTACCTCTATTGAGAGAATTCATA
>CAYYPJ010000227.1:0-3969 GCA_964473495.1 uncultured Spirochaetales bacterium | reverse complement strand
GAAGCAGTGAGTACGTTTCAGTTGGCAGGGGTAGAATCAAGGATAATCTGAACCATGATCCTAACAGCAGGATACGATCTTCATTTGGTAATTATCAGCTTTTCTGTTAAGATAAATAGATAGAGAAGTTTTGTTCCCCTTTACGAAATTTGTGAAATATTTCTCTATGAGAAATACGGGAAAAGAGAAAGATTCTTCTTACTCTGATTGATTATTTGAACAATAATGCCAAGCAAGGAGGCTGTAATGGAACAGAAAGTGAATTGGGGCGTGTTGAGTACTGCACAAATTGGGTTGAAACACGTGATACCAGCCATTCAAAAGGCTAGGGGGTCACGAGTACTTGCAATAGCTTCCAGGGATGGACAGAGAGCAAAGCAAATTGCTTCGGAATTACACATAATGAAGTCATATGATTCCTATGATGCCATCTTGGCAGATCCTGAGATCAATGCAGTGTATATACCATTGCCAAATCATATGCATGTTCCTTGGATCAAACGCGCAATAGCTGCAGGAAAGCATGTATTATGTGAGAAACCTTTAGCCCTGCATGCTCCTGATATACAAGAGCTTATTGCCCTTCGTGATGCATCGAAGTTAGTGATAGGTGAGGGCTTCATGGTTCTTCATCATCCCAGATGGAAGCGTGTGGTAGAATTTATTCAGGAGGGGGCAATAGGATCATTATCCCATATGGATGGGTTTTTCAGCTATTACAATAGGAATGCTGGTAATATTAGAAACAACCTTGCTTATGGAGGCGGCAGTACCTATGATATAGGAGTCTATCCGGTAGTCATATCTCGTAGGGTATTTGGAGAGGAACCTTTGGAACTTATAGCGCAGGGAACCATTGACCCTGATTTTGGTATTGATGCGATGACCTCTGTGATGATGAGATTCCCCAACGGTACTGCATCATTTACTTGTTCTATGCAACTTGCTCCGTATCAGCAGATACGTTTATTTGGCGATACTGCTGTACTCACAATTAATATGCCATTCAATTCACCCGATAATCGAGAACTTTCCATTGATATCTCTACTGGCATCATACCGGAAGAGACACGTGTATTAGAACGTATTCCGGCGTGCAATCACTATACGTTGCAGGCAGAAGATTTTACCGAGAGTATCATTACCGGAAAACCCTTTGCCGGGTCTTTGGAGCATGCCTATGCTAATGAGTGTGTTATTGATGCAATCTATCGTTCAATCAAGAGCAGATCTTGGGAAGCAGTCTTAAAGTAGCTGGAAGAAGGTGATGGATAGAAGGGGATCTACCGTATCCATCAAGGTGTTTGATAATAAAATTCTCCTGTTGGTTTGCATACTATATATTGAATCATCATCTTCTGAATCTTTCCCGTAATGAGAAAATGGTGCCTTACGGCAAGTAGGTCGCATAATAGGAGGAGGTTACAATCCTATGGGGGAAAGGCGTTCTTCATACTTTCAGGAGTCTTAGAACGCAGTTTCTGGGATGTGGGCTTGGATAAAATGTTTCTATCTGTACAAGTTGGGTTTCTGGATCAGTATGCATAGCGATAATAGTATGGTCTTTTTGATTTTGTAGGGAATCACTTCGATCGCGGATCAGATAACGTGAGAAAGAGTAGTGAACTGATTATGAAAAAGTATTGTCATATTATCCATTGACGTTTACTAATGAAATAGCTATACTCCTTTCTCATCTGACGGGGTGTTGCCTAGTGGCTAAGGCGCCTGCTTTGGGAGCAGGAGATCGGAGGTTCAAGTCCTCTCACCCCGAATATGCGCTCATAGCTCAGCTGGATAGAGCAACGGCCTTCTAAGCCGTAGGTCACAGGTTCGAACCCTGTTGGGCGTACTACTTAATACTTAAAAAGTAAGGATTTAGAATCCCTGGTGTTGTTAGAAGTTGTTAAGCTCCTGATAATTAGCAACAAGGGGTTTTTCTGTATCCAACACCGTTCAAAAAGAATAATAGTAAGAAATATAATTTCGTCTGCGATGATCCAATAACGGGGAAACGTATCTATTGCTCAACAGGTAAGGTTCGTAAAAAAGATGCTCAAGATGTAATTATTACCTTCACAAATGAGCTCAATAAATCTGTGAATTCTTCATCATTATTCTCTGGGTCTGTTGTACATCCACAAACTGTTAAAGAATTTCTCAAACCCTGGACTGATCCAAATGCAAATCCAAAATATTTGAGATATCAGTTAGAAGAAAAACAGTATGGATTGAGGAATGCTGAAGATATTGTCAGTCATATGAAGGTTATAGGTAAATATCCTTTTGTCGATACTCCGGTCAAATATGTGAGGAGAGGGCAAACTCTTGATTATCGTGAATACTTAATCAATGTTGCTTATGTTTGGAAATCATGGGGTATCAATAAAATGAGCTCAACATTACGTGCTGCATTTAGTGAAGAAGTATTCAGGGGGGATTTAGATTACAATCCCCTTTCTGGTGTAGGTACTACCAATTATGGGTACGAAGAAAGACAAATTCTATGTAGAGCTTGCTGAAAAACTCTATAGTACTTCAGCAGTCAAGTGTAACCCTGGATTTTTCAACCAGGTGATTATGGTATGTACTCCAGCGTTATGCCAATGGAGCACAAAAAATATTCTTCCCCGGATCTTATCCAGGTTCAGCAACATGTTTCAGTCTATCGTTCATTTTTCATTGATAATATTCTTTGATAGAGATCACATTTGGATTGAGCTGTTCGGGATGTGGGGAAGTCACTGTATCAATCCAGAAATGGACAGCTTCAGGGAAAGCTTCGGCAAAAATATTCGCATTACGCGGTTCATTTTCAAAAGTTGCTGTAATGATTTGGTGTTTTTCAATACTTCCGCAGAACTTCTGCTTAAAGACTTTGTCTTTCATAGAAAATGAAGGTTTAAAATAGAAACTGACGAGATCTCCTTCCTGTATACCATAATTAGCAAAACTTTGGAGGGTTCCCCGACTCATGCCCGGAGTATCCCGTCCTGTTACAAAAAGTATATGAAATTCATCAGCAAGAAGAGTGTTTATGCACTCTATTACCCCTGGATAGGGTTTGTCGAGTAGAACATACTTATCCCTGAAAAACCGTTTTCGCCAGAAATCCATGGCTTCATTCAACAAATCGCTATTCGTAAGGCCGACTCGTCGAAGTGATCCATCAATGCTCCAACCAACCCCCTGTTCTTCAAGTAGCGCAACATAGGGAGCAAAGAGAGGCCGATTAACAGCAAGTTCCTGAAGTATTGTAATATTACGAGATTCGGTCTCCATCACAGTGGAATCAATATCAAAGATAACTGAGTAAGATCCCTCTCTGCCATTATTTCGCTGTTCTTCCCGCTTTCTTTTGATGATGTCAATTAGGTTGATGTCGCTGTCGACTAATTTTGTCACTTCGTGTATTCTCCTTTCTCAACAATGATGGCATGTTTACTCCAGAAACGTATCGACTCATCCAGCTCATCCAGCGTAATAGCATGATCATGAATCTCTTTCGGTGCCAGATCTCCAGGATACATCGTGTGCAGAATAAATTCTTTATCACTTATCCACCAACCAATAAAGCAGAGACTTTTGGTCAATATTTTCTCTCCTTCAATCAGGTGTGAAGGAATATGCCGTTCAAGTCGGTACCCCCAGAATGATTCTTTGATTCCCGCTATTTCACCTGCTGATTTCTCAACACCTTTCTCATCAAGTAAGGCAAGACCCGAATAGCCAACCGGTTCAGGTAAAACTAGTGTCTCCGCTACCCACATCCTGGGTGCTTCTTCTAAATTACTATCTCCAGAATCTACCGGCTGCTGCAAATCTGACCTCAATCTGGTTTCGTTCTTATTTTTCCGGAGAACTCTCAGTCTCTCTCTGATAAACTCAAGTGTCTGATCGATAGAGATAATAAAATCGTTTAGATGGGCTGTTAAATGTGTTTCATCGGCAATATTTATGGTAATATCG
>CAYYPJ010000226.1:0-3969 GCA_964473495.1 uncultured Spirochaetales bacterium | reverse complement strand
CGGTCGTGCATCGTATTGGCACCAAAGCTGCCGGACGCAAGTTGGACGGTATAGAACATAACGATTTGTGTTGGAGGATATTGTGAGGGCGGCAAAAACTGTAAAGGCTAAGGGAAAATTAACAAGTATCCGGGTTGACAGTACATTCTGGAATGATGAATGTTTGAAATGCCAAGTTCTGAAAATCATAAAAGACAAAGATAAAACCATCATCGTCTATAAGTATTACCTGAAAAATAAAGCGCTGTGGCACTATGAAGCCATCACGCTAAATGCGTTTAATTTTAACATCAAATATGGTCTTTTTATATTGAGAGGAGGGAGAAAAAAAAGATGAAAAAAAGAATTTTTGACGTAATACTAAATTTTGAAACCGGTGATGATAAAAGTTTTGGCCTTGCTTATGGGCTTATTCAACAACCAACCGCAGTAGTAAACAAATAAAAAGGATATAAAATGGCCAGACGAGATGATTTTGCCGAGGTTAAAGGCCAAATTGATATAGTTGATTGGTTTTCTAAGCGTTATCCGGGGATGAAGAAAATGGGTAACATCTATCGAATCAATCCTTGCCCTATAGACGGCAAGGCCAATGATGCATTCACAATATACCCGAAGACGCAGACGTGGAAGTGTTTCAGTTGTGGTGAAGCTGGAGATGTAATAGGATTCGAGCAGCGGATAAAGAATTTCACCAGTAAATTTGAGGCGTTGAAATCGCTGGCCACAGAGATAGGATACGAGCTTACCCAGAGTAAAGCGGAACAAAAGCAGGCTGCATCCAGAAAGGAAGTGATCGCTGTGTATGCTGATGCGATGATATACATGCACGAGGTATTACTGGAAAGCGAGCGGGCTATGCGTTATCTGCAAGAGAAACGGAAGCGAGACCTGCACACCATCAAGGGTGCGAAATATGGGTTTGCGGACGGTAAATTACACACACATCTAGCTAAGACTTATAGTATAGAGGTATTGCTGAAGAGTGGACTTGTGCGCAAAAACCGGAACGGTGAGATATATGATCTTTTTGCCCGGGGAACGTTTGTGTATCCTGTAAGTAGCAACCGCCAGATTGTTGATTTTTTTGCGAAGGATTATTTTGAGCCGGTAAAAGCAAAGCGGAAGGATTTCAGGATACCCAGTGATCTTCGTTTGGAGAAAGTGAAATTTTATGGTCGGGATGCTATTTTTCGCAAGGAATTTGTCTTGGTAGAAGGTCCGGAAGATCGATTAAGTGTGATCCAGTTTGGGGGTGATTTACCGGTGGTAGCAATGACGGGAAATGCGAGTTATGAGCAATGGGAGTTTTTAGCAGATCATTGTGAAGGTTCGGTGATTTATGATGCTTTTGACTTGGATCCGAGTGGCAAGAAGTACAGCGAGAAGCTGTTGGATGCTGTTGCCGGTAAAGCTATCGTGATGAAGATGCTCTGGGAAGATGAGAAAGCTGATATAGATGACATCCTGAGGGAAGCAAAATATCCGAAGAAGGTGTGGCATGACCTGATAGCGGAAGCGCAGGACAGTGTGATTTGGAATATTCACAGGTTACCAGAGGATTTGAAGAAATTAGCTCCGATCCGGCAGGTGCTGAGGTGGGAGCCGATTTGCAAGTGGATAGCAGCCAATGATGAGCAGTTCGTGCGGGATACGTATGTAGAGGAGCTGGCGCAGAAGTTGGGGAGTTTAACCCGGTACCGTCCCATAGTGGGCAAGAAGATTGCGGCGATGCGTGAAGAGCCGATAACAAATCCGGCGTACAGTGATGGAGAGAAAGGTATTATAGAGATGGGTAACCGGTATTTTCGTTTGGAAGAGGCATCAAAGAAGTGTATCAGTGAGTTTGTGATAAGGATACTGCGTTACATTGAATCGCCTGAAGGTGGAATGTTATATGAATGTAACCTGATTAACTCGGATGGGATTGTAAGCAAGCCGATGATGTTTGCTGCTAGTGAGCAGGTAAACAAAAAACAATTTAAAGAGAAGTGTAAGGATGCAGGGGTAGGGTTTCATTTTCATGGTAGTGATGCAGACATCAGTGGTATCTGGATGTTGGAGGAGAAGCGGGCAAATATCAGCAGCAGGACGGTGTACCGGCAGCGGTATGGCTGGTTGGAAGATGAGAAGCTGTGGCTATTTAAAAACTGTGCAGTGCAGGGAAAAGAAGTGTACCCGGTGGATGAGAACAATTTGATTCCGGTCGGCAACATACAGTACAAAACAGAGAGGGTGAATCTCGGGATGGGAGCACCTTCTCTGAATTTTGATTTTAAGATCAGCGACAAATTCATCCGGGACGTATTGATGCGATTTTGGAAGATGATGGATGCGAGGGACGGTGACGATGGAGATCCGAGCAGTTACAAGGGATTTTTGATGATGGGGTTTGTGCAGGCGGTAGCTTATTTGGAAGAGATCTTGGATTATGATCGGAAATTTCCTTTTCTGTGTTTGTGGGGGCCCTCTGGCACAGGTAAAACAGAGTCTGCATTATTAATGTATAATATGTTTGGATTTGAGCAAATTGGAGAGAACTGGGAAGATGAAACGGGAGTAGGAATTGCCATGGCGGTAAATCAGTTGGGGTGTTTGCCTTTCTGGAATGAAGAATTTAAAAATGTAAAGGGGCACAGCGCCAGACAAAACAAGAAAGTAATGATGTTAAACAACATCTACAACCGTGTAGGAAGTGGTAAGGGTGGATTGAAAGAGCGCCAAATGATTGATGTGAATGGTACATATATTTACACGGGTCAGGACAGACCTGAGGAAAAGGCATTACTTTCCCGCAGTGTAGTATTGATGAAGGATTTGCCCTCTGAAGAGGGGAGTAAAGCATACTATGAGCTGGTGTCGATTCGAGAGAACCTGAGCGCTTTATTTTTACACATCCTGCGAAATAAGACCGAGAAGAGCAAAAAAAAGTACATAACCTTGTTAAAGGAAATCAAGGATGTGATTGATATCCGGATAAGAGAGCGGCCCAAGGATGAGCGTGTAAGCGTGGATGCACGGGCCATCTATAATCACTGTGTATTAGCCGCAGGGTGGAGCATGTACGGGTATCGGGAATTCGATTTGGGCTTCATAAATTGGTTGGCGGATATGATAGTGGAAGATGTGCGCCGGAAATCATGCGAAGACATAGTATATAAATTATTCACCGACATTGATGTGAATTTCTCAGGAAATAACCTGAATGGAACATTGAGGGATGTGATGCTGCTCGATGGAAACACTTTGCATCTCTGGATGGCAAAAATATACAAGGTCTGGCAAAAGGAAACTGCCAGTATGGCTGAATATCTCAGCTATGATGCACTGGTGAACTACATGATACATGATAACCACGGTTATTGGGTAGGAAAGACAAGGCCGGTACTGCGAGGGAGAAACACCGAGCATCGGCAGCAACGGTGTATCGCCATAAATGTAAATAAATTACCCGAGAATTTGAGAGAAGTGGTGGATTGTTGGCTTCCGATGATCCGAGACGAAGCATAACGGAGTGTGTAATGGGTATTTTGCAGTTAGAAACCAAAGCAGAGAAACTGAAAATTTTGTTAGATGACTTTGCGACATCGATGGATGCGATATTGCCGGGGAGCTCCTGGGAATATTTACATCGCAGGGATGAGGTACACTACAACGAGATATTGGATAAGATATCAACAGGAGAGGCGCGGTTTGCTACGGGGGGCGATTTAGCCGTTTTGCGGAATGATCTGGCTGCAGTTTACAGGTTAGCCGGCAACGTAGGGGAAAAGCTGCGAGGAGAGCCGGAAAAGCGACAGGTGGCCCATATTCACATACTGAGCAAAGAGCTGGGGTGGTGCAGGGCTGATTATGAGGATGAGTTGGCGCTAGTGAGTGGTAGGCGTAGCAGTAAAGAATTGAGCTGGGCAGAAGCAGAGTTAGTGAAAGATGACATGAAGAAGTTGCTACATGAAGCGGAGCAAAGGA
>CAYYPJ010000225.1:0-4056 GCA_964473495.1 uncultured Spirochaetales bacterium | reverse complement strand
TATCCATAAAAAGATAAGGTTGTGGTGTTAAAATTTACAGCTGCAAAACTGGGGAATTTTCATGACACTTTTCGAATATCTGTTCTTTATGGTTGCACCATATTCTGATATACAGTAATCTAATAATGCAATACGTTGCAATGAACGAATGCATAAGCTAAGAGAGGAATGCTATGAGTAGAAAAATCACGACTCATCCTTGGGACTTTTTGAAAGAATATAAGGAAGAGTTCTTTCAGGGTGAATGGCCGACGATCCCAGAGATGTTTACTATTACAGTGAAACGATACCCGAATAATAGCTGTTTTACCGTATATAATCCTGATAAGCTGATGTTGACATACTCAGAAGCGCATGAACGCATCATCCAATTATCGAATGATATCTTGAATCAGGGAATAAAAAAGGGCGATAGGATTGCCCTCACAGGAAATAATTCTCCTGAATGGGCGATCTCATATCTTGCAATCCTCTATGCCGGTGCTGTCGTCGTACCACTTGATTACCAATTGAGACTTGACGAGATGGAATATCTCATGGGATTCTCAGCGGTAAAGATGCTCTTTGTCGATAAAGAGAAGTATGACGTTTTAAATAAAGATAATAAACAGAAGTTACTGAAGACCTATTCATTATCTCCGGATAAAGCCCACTACATCTATGATGAACTCAAGAAAACTTATGTAAAGCGTGAGTCTTTTGAAGTCGAAGACCTTGCAGCAATCCTGTTTACCTCTGGGACAACGGGTAATCCTAAGGGAGTCATGTTGAACCACCGAAACATTGTGAGTGATGCTTACCTTACACAGGGGAATATGGATATCTATGCAGATGATGTCTTCTATGCACTCTTACCCATCCATCACTCTTATACGATGCTCGCTGTCTTCATTGAAGCTATTTCAGTCGGAGCAGAAATAGTCTTTGGAAAGAGGATCGTAGTAAAACAGATTCTCAGGGACTTGAAGATGGCAAAAGTCACCATGTTCCTTGGTGTCCCGGTCCTCTTTAACAAACTGATAAAGGGGTTGATGAACGGTATTAGAGAGAAGGGTGTCATAATATATGGCTTGATACGATTTCTCATGATGATCTCAGGATTGATCAAGAAGATCTTCAAAGTAAATCCTGGGAAGAAGATGTTCTACAGTATACTTTCAAAGATATCATTGGAGAATATTCGTGTCTGTATCTGCGGCGGCGGGCCGTTACCGGCATCGACATTTAAGATGTATAACCAATTGGGAATAGATTTTGTCCAGGGATACGGTCTTACAGAGGCTTCCCCGATTGTTACCCTCAACCCCACCTATGCCTATAAAGAGAACTCGGTGGGAAAGGTGCTTGACAGGACTGATATGAAGATCATCGATGCTGATGCGCGGGGTATTGGAGAGATCGTGGTCACAGGACCAATGGTCATGCAGGGCTATTACCACAATGAAGAGGCGACGAAAGAGGTCTTTACCGATGATGGTTGGTTAAAGACAGGGGACGTCGGGTATCTTGACAGCGACAATTATCTTATGCTGACTGGGAGAAAGAAATCGTTGATAGTGACCGAGGGTGGTAAAAATGTATTTCCCGAAGAGATCGAGGATTATTTCCAACTCTATGATGAGATCGAGCAGATCATGGTTCTTGGGTACATGAAAGATGCGAAGAGTAAAGCAGAAGGAATAAGGGCTTTGATCTATCCTACTGAAGTATATCGGGAAGGGCTCTTAAAGGATCATACTAAGCAGGAAGTCAGCAGGATCATGCAGAATCGTGTAGAAGAGATCATAGCAGAAGTCAATAAGCATCTTTTGCAGTATAAACGAATAGAGCGAGTTAATGTTGTTGATAAACCACTTGAGATGACTTCTACAAAAAAGATCAAGCGTTACAAGGTTGCTCAGTTGTATCATGAATAGATTTCTGTAATACTGAAACAATGGGATACCATAAAACAGAGAAGGTTCTCTTGAACGCTAAGCGATCAACGGGAGCCTTCTATTTGTTGAGGGGATAAGAATGGATACATATACAAGAAATTTCTTACGAAAACGGTCGCATGAGTTGACTCCTATTGTTATGATTGGGAAATCAGGTATGAGCGTGAATATTGAACATGCTTTGGATGAAGCTCTTGCCGTTCATGAATTGGTCAAAGTAAAATTTCTCAATTTAAAGGATGAGAAAAAAGAGGTCGCTCGCATGTTAGCAGAGCATACAAAAGCTGAACTTGTTACCGTCGTCGGAAATATTGCGATCATCTATCGGAAACATGAGGATCCGGCCATGCGGCGATACAATATACCAAAACGACACTAAGATTTGGATCGGAGGTTCATATGCGTATGATAACATCATTTTCTCTTGCAGCATTGCCACAATTATGGGTAGGATCCCATGCTCTGGAATTCTTGCCTAAATGGCTGTATGATAAGGGTTATTGTGAAGTGCTTGTATGTATTGGGGGCTCCTCCTTTGAAGCGGCAGGACATTTAGTGACATTGATGAAGGGATGCAGGAAAAAGGGCATCAAGATCAATACAGAACATGTCTCCGGAGAACCGTCCCCTGCATTGATTGATGCTATGACAAAGAATTACTGGGGAAGCAATATCAACTGTGTGGTCGGGATAGGCGGAGGAAGCGTGATCGATGCAGCAAAGGCTGCAGCAGCAATGATCGGAGAATCAAAACAGCTTGGAGTCTCTTCCCATATTACCGATTATCTTGAAGGAGTAGGGACAAAAAGTCCTACCGGTTGTCGAATAGGTCTTGTTGCAGTTCCAACGACTTCAGGTACCGGTTCAGAAGCTACCAAGAATGCAGTGATCAGTTCAGTTGGGACGTTGGGATTTAAGAAATCGCTTCGCCATACAAACTACATTCCTGATATAGCACTCCTTGATGGATCACTTGTCACATCTTGTCCTCCACATATATCTTCAGCATCGGGACTTGATGCCGTCACACAGTTACTTGAAGCATATGTATCTACTAAGGCTACTCCCTTTACCGATGTTCTGGCTCTTGATGGGCTTGGTCGTGCCGGGATGGTATTAGAGGGGATTGTTGATGGATCGCTTTCGAATAGTGTCGATGCACGAACGACTATGGCATATGCGGCATACCTCTCAGGAGTGGCACTTGCAAACGCTAATCTTGGAGTGGTTCATGGAGCGGCTTCAGCCCTGGGCAGTTTTCGCACAATACCGCACGGGGTTGTCTGTGGGACGCTGTTGTATACTGCAACAGAGGCGATCATACACCACTTGAAAGGCGAAGAAGGATCTGCAGCCGGAACGGCTTTGGGAAAGTATAGTAAAGCGGGTTATTCCCTCACAGGGGTCACTCCTGATGCTTCAGTACAGAATACTTCAAAAGGATTGGAGTTGTTACTTCATCGGTTGAAACAGTGGGAAGAACAGTTTGCCGTTCCGCAGTTAGGAGCGTATGAGTTTACCGTAGAAGATATTAAACGGTTGGCACCGAAAGTCGGATTGAAGAATACCCCTGCAAATTTGACATCTACAGAAGTGGAGACCTTATTGTTGGAGAGACTCTAAGGTTCTATCGTCTTCGTGAACACAAATTCCTCATTCATCCTCTCTGCATAATATCCATGGTATGATTCTGGGATGAGTTGCGCGATCCTGATCATCATCTCATCAGTTACCTGCTGTCGTTCTTCAGCTGAAAGTCTTTGTTTCTTAGATTCTATGATAAACGGTTTTCCCACCCTGACGGATAATGGAGTCCTTCGAAAGTGTTTAAGGTTCTTTGTATAATGCTCAATCCCAAAGCTGGCGATTGGTAGGATCTGAACTTTTTTCTTGAATGCAATGAATCCTGTACCTGCCTTTCCCTTTTGCAGTTTACCAGTTTTGCTTCGTGTTCCTTCAGGAGCTATACAGAGAATATCTTTTCGGTCAAGGACCTCAAAGCATGCATTCAATGCATTCCGATCCAGTTTTCCGCGATCTACCGGGATGCACTGCCACCACTGCATAATCTTACGTGTCAGTATATGATCCCACAGCTCTTTCTTGGCTAAAGCTATGG
>CAYYPJ010000224.1:0-4090 GCA_964473495.1 uncultured Spirochaetales bacterium | reverse complement strand
TTCTCAGCTCCCTGTCTTTAAATTGACTGGAACCCTCACAGTTCCTATTTTTATCTCTTTCCTTCTCTTATACCTGTCAAAAATCCTGATTGGTAAAACCGAAATCTTATCAATCTAAGTAGTTATCTTCACAGCGCGCTGTAAAATGTTTCCCACAAACGCGCTCGATAGTTTTATCAAAACTACCTAGTATTGTCAACAGTCTTTGGTATATTTTCACATATTTCCTAAAAGCAACTTTTCAGGCTTTCTCAAGAAAACATGCATAAAACACCAAACAAGGCCATTTTGCTTTGATTTCTCTTCAGCAAGTAACCGTGTTCCTGTTGAGCTTCCATAACATACAGAAAAACAAATAAGCGGTCAACCCATTTTTCTAACTTTCTTGAATATTTCCCCTAGCAACTGGGATATTCATCATAGGTGAGTCAAAAGGAGTCTATTTACGGTCACTCACTATTCCACGATACTCTGCTGGATGTCTGTGATAAATATGAGTAAGACGTAAGAAAGAGGTACTCTATGGCTCAACATTAATCGTGAATAATGATATTCTCTCATAAGAGTCTTATGACAGCTTGATGCATGTATTCAGAGTATATTGTGTACTAATCAGGCTAATAAGGCTACGGAAAAGTCATAAGGAGTACACATGAATCTTATTTTTTTAGGTCCTCCGGGAGCCGGCAAGGGAACTATCGCTGAACTTGCAAAAGAGTTCTATGCTATACCGCACATCTCTACAGGTGATCTTTTTAGATCTGCGATCACTCGTGAGACAAAATTGGGGAAACAGGTAAAATCCATTTTAGCTGCAGGTGATCTTGTTCCCGATGAAGTCACCATAGCTATGGTGAAAGAGAGACTTCAAGAAGATGATACGAAAGATGGTTATATTCTTGACGGGTTTCCCCGGACCATACCACAGGCTGAAGCTCTGGGTGAATTCTCATATATTGATCATGCAGTCAACTTCAACATCTCTCGCGAGATGATCATAAAGAGACTGACAGCAAGACGTGTTGCAATAAAATCTGGAAGAATCTATAACCTCGTGTTCAATCCCCCAAAGACAGCCGGTATCTGCGATGAGAGTGGAGAACCGCTCATTCAGCGGGAAGATGATAAGAAAGAAGCTATACAGAACAGGCTGGAAGTTTATGAAGCACAGACTACTCCACTGATTGCATACTATCGTGACCTAAAGAAACTTATTGATATAGATTCTGAAAAATCTTCTGAGATAATTTTCAGACAGCTGCAAGAGAAACTTGCAAGATAGCATCTACATACAGGCTAATCGAGGATGATCAGCCTGTATGCCTTATTCTGAATGATTCTCGCACTCTACCTGCACAACTCGTATGATATTGGACTCTCCCAGCATTGCCAGATACGAATCTGCCAATTTGCCCTGTAGATCATCGTAAATCGCCAGGAGCGCATCAGTATCATGATACCCTAGTGTAAGTGCTCTTTTCATGTACGACACACCCTGTTCATCACCTGTGGATAAGAGATACTTGGCATACTCATAGACTAAGAGAGGATCATCAGGAGAAGCCTCTACAGCCTTTTTTACTATACGTCCAATCTCACGGGTAAGATCATCATCTTCATGCGACTTGGCATAATCGATAAGGTGCTGCAGCGCCGGCTGGTATCCCGGTTCCTGTAAGACGGCACTCTCATACCATTGCATCCCATCCGAGACTCCGGACAGTCTCTCCGTCTCCCCTAATAAGAACAAGAGTTCACCACTCAATTCGTGTTCATCATAGAGATAGGTCAGATGGGTACGAGCTTTCTCGTACTCTTTCATCTCCAACGCTATCTTTGCACAGGTTATACGCAGCTCATTATCTCCCTGATGATCTATGATCCTCTCATACGCAGCCAAAGACTCTTGCTGATTCCCCAGATAATAGAGAAGATAAGCACGAAGAAGATCAAGCTCTTTCTTTTCGGGATAGCGATCGATAAACTTATCCACAAGTGCATACGCTTTGGTGTACTGTTTATTATCGCTATACAGCCGTGCAAGGTTGTATGCCGCCTCATAATAATCCGGATACTCATTTATGGCCATAAGATACGCTTCCTCAGCTTGAGTATACTCCCCTAGTCGAGTACATGCATTCCCGAGATTATAGGATTGCTGAGCAAGATCAGTCATCGTATGCCTCGTCACACAGGAGGATGAGACAAGAAGAACGATACATACGAGCAGTATCACTGTCGGTAAGGATCTATTCAAGCACTGTCTCCTCTATTTTACGAACTTGTGACCGGTATAGTGAAGCAATATTTGCACCATAATCGGCAATCAACTGAATCATGTTTCTCGGATTGTCTTCCTGATCCATGCCATTTAACCTATCACCGGCATCGCCGAGTCCAGGTAGAATATAAGCATTCTCATTAAGCGCAGGATCCATCCACAATGTATAGACTCCTGCATTCTTTACAGCACGGACAATGCGCAGGGCTCCCTTCAGTGCTGAGACAACATTGATTACCTTGATGGACTTTGGGCGTACCCCTTCTTTTTTCAGATACTGCACAATCGTCACGAGGCTGCCCCCGGTAGCATTCATAGGATCGGCGAAGATAAGGTCTTTGCCATCAAGTGCAGACAGGTCAAAGAATGACTTATTCAGATCCAGCACATACTCCATATTATACTCTTTTTTAGATTCGTCACGTTTTATCTTAAAGAGAGCAAACGGTGTGACAAAATTAGCAGATGAATACTCTTGGATCTCTTTGCTCAGGATCATAGACGGCAGCAGAGCTCCACGAAGTAAGACACACATGACCGTGTTATTGATCATGTCATCCACATCCGGTATTTTATGAACAGCATAATTTCGTACTGGTACTGTTACCGGTGTCTCAGTGATCAAATAGTTTTTATTAGCAAGAGCATTATCGGCAAAAACGAGATTGAACAACAGCTCATAAGCTCGCTGTACATAGTAGACGAACTCTTCATGCTGGGTCTTTGGATTTCTGAGTTTTGCAATAAGCCGGGAAGCCTCACCATGGGTCTCTATCGGTGTATCGAACGAATAGACATGGATAGCGTCCTCTTTCTTTACAATTCTCTGCATCTCCTTACCCATCACCTCATAACAGCTGATAAGATTGTCTTTTGCAGTTCGTAATCGTCTTTCATGAGCACCACTACTGATAATCTCAAACTCTTTTATTGCATCCTTATAGAGGGTATCCATATGCTGTAGATTATTCGTATCTTCGTCTGTGAGGTAGCCATCAAGATCCGAGGCTCTCAGTATGATCTTGTTCATTATTGTCCCCTTTCTGTCTCTTTATAAAGAATTCATCTGGGAATCAGTATAATCTATCATGGGTAAAATGGGAACAATCTCTCAGCATATTTGAGTTATCAGTGTCGGTATAGCATCTTGTGTTGTTTTTGATTTAAAAAAATAAAAGCCGCCTCTTCTCTGTGAGGCAGCTTTAGGCATCTCCTAGGGGAATTGAACCCCTGTTGCCGGGATGAAAACCCGGTGTCCTAACCACTAGACGAAGGAGACTAGAACCAATTGCTTGGTATGAGCCGCACAGGGTTCGAACCTGTGACCCACGCCTTAAAAGGGCGTTGCTCTACCTACTGAGCTAGCGGCCCAAGCGACGGATAGGAATATAGCAAGTTGGCACTAAAGTGTCAACACTATTGATAATCAAACAGCAAAATTTCCTCAATCGAAAGTGATAATATCTTAAGCAGGCGGAAGGGATTTTGTCGCAAAGCAGGTGAAGCAAAGAAGAAATCTCTGTTTTATTAAGTGATGGATATTGGCATGAAATTCAACAGTACGTACTATAATAGAGCCTGTCCCAAATCAGCAAAAAAAATTGATATGCACCCATGGAGGATAACACATTTCTGAAGACTTAACCCCTTGAGGGTAATACTAGATATGATGTCTGCATCCATACAGAGTCGCACTTCTGAGTTTCATAGGGTGTAGAATACTTTGTGTAAACAGTACTATACTAATAAAAAATGAGGTATCAAATGTTACAAAGAACAAAGCCCCAAAAGGATGTACTCGATCAAATG
>CAYYPJ010000223.1:0-4118 GCA_964473495.1 uncultured Spirochaetales bacterium | reverse complement strand
AACAGCACCAGAACGAAGCTGGCTAGACGAGTATGTGAAGAGTTTGAATTCACTGACACTCGTGGGCAAATACAAATCAGCGGTTGTCTAAAGGCACTACGTGAACTGGAAACAGCCGGGCATTTCAGGTTACCGGCAGCAAGTAAAAAACCAAGTTCAAACGCACCTCGTCGTTTAGAGCATCCGGTTGCTCCCCCTATTAATGTGCCGAAGGAAGTCGGGGAGGTGCAAGATCTTCAGCTTACCCTGGTGGAAACAAAAGCAGAGCTGGCGATATGGAATGAGCTGATGATTGAGGAGCATCCGTTAGGAGCAGGGCCACTGGTGGGGAGGCAATTACGGTACCTCATCGCCTCCGGACATGGCTGGTTGGGCGGTTTTGGGTTTGCAGCTCCTGCATTGCAATTAGCCGACCGTGATGCATGGATTGGCTGGGATCAGGAGCAACGGAAATCCTATCTGCATTTTGTGGTGGGGATGAGCCGTTTCTTGATTCGGCCGAGTGTAGCCTGTAATAATTTAGCCTCAAAAGTATTGAGTATGAGTATGACCCAAGCAGCCGGTGATTTTGAGAAAAAATATCACTATAGACCATTGCTCATTGAAAGTTTTGTAGATACCAGCCAGTATGCAGGGACCTGCTATAAAGCGGCAAACTGGATAGAGATAGGAAAAACAAAGGGGCGGGGAAGACAGGATCGTTTTTCTCAGTCTGCCTTAAGTATCAAAGCGATCTACGTCTATCCACTAGAAAAAGACTTTAGAAAACTGATAGGACTGCCTTCTCATGCGGGAATGGGTGCTTTGGAGCCAGCAGATGGTTTAGCTGGAGCCAGGTGGGCTGAGTACGAATTCGGGGGTGCTCCATTAGGAGATAAACGATTGAGCAACAGACTGGTGAACGTGGCAACAGCAAAAGCCGAGATGCCGAGTCGATCCTTTTGTGGAGTGGCCAAGGGTGATTGGGCAACGACAAAAGCGTATTATCGTATGATTGACCAACCGGAAGAGTCTGAGGTGACGCTGACTAATATTATGGCACCGCATCGCATGCGTACGATACGGAGGATGATGGGACAACAGACGGTGTTGTGCCTACAAGATGGTAGTGAACTCAATTACACTAATTTAGATCAGTGTACCGGTCTGGGAGACTTGAAAGCCAATCAGACCGGTGCAAAGATGCGCGGTTTGAATTTACATTCTACCTTAGCAGTTGCGTCGAACGGACTTCCTTTGGGCGTGCTAAAAGCACAGTGCACAGCCCCCAAAGCAAAATCCCCTGATGATAAAAGACGTCCGGCGGTCATTCCCATTGAAGAAAAGAAGACCTTTGTGTGGATTGAGCACCATCGTGATCTGGTAAAGATCGCAGCCGAGATTCCCCACACGCGGCTTATTGATGTGTGTGACCGGGAAGCGGATTTTTTTGCGTTGTTTGACGAACAGAGGCAACACCCCTGCGTTGATCTATTGATACGTGCACAGCATAACCGGAGTATCAGCGAAGAACCGTTTAAATTATTTGCCGCAGCCCGGGAGGCTCCTGTACAAAGCCGAATCTGTGTACCCATTGCACGTCAGAGTGCCCGGCCAAAGAAAAGCAAGCAGAAAGCTCGGGCAGCCAGAGTTGGACGATCCGCAAAGATGGCAGTACGGACGATACCCATTCAGCTCCATCCTCCCGAATATTACGCTGACCGTCCCCCGATAGATATCTGTCTCGTTCATGCGCTGGAGGAAACCCCGCCTGCAGACACGAAAGCGATAGAGTGGTTTTTACTGACAACCATGAAAGTGAGCTCTGCAGCAGAGGCAGAGCAATGTCTGCGCTGGTATGCCTTGCGGTGGAGAATTGAGGATTGGCACCGAGTACTGAAGTCCGGCTGCCGCATCGGTGATCTTGCACACAAGAGTGCCGAACGACTTCGCCGTGCAATCGGGATAAATCTGGTTATCGCCTGGCGGATAATGTTGATGACACTTTTGGGTCGGGAAACACCTGAGCTTCCTGCTGAGCTGCTGTTTTCAGACATAGAATTACGCACCTTACAGGCCTATGCTAAAAAAAAGCCTAAAACCCCCATTGTTGCTCGGTGAAGCGGTGCTTTTGGTAGCAAAGCTCGGAGGATATTTGGGAAGAAATAGTGACCCGCCGCCTGGGCATCAACTTCTCTGGCAAGGATTCACTGAATTTCAGTTCATGTGCATGGGCTTTGCGTTGCTTGAAGGTGATTAACGTTGTTCCGGGATTGTTTATGGGTAAAGGGCAGGGCCAGGCGCGTATAGTACTGAGCCGTCTCGCCGTTATCCAGCTCTTGTATCAGCTGATTTATCAGCAACTCTTTATTGTCGACTACCCTGGTATTCATGAACATCTCCCATGGAATATCTTCATGATACAACAATAAGATGATTTTAGACAGATAGCAATAGGAAGATTGTATATAGTCCGCATATGGGTAAGTTATTCTTTACTCTTTCCTTAACGTTAATCTAGTTGTGTCAGGATATCTGAATGATAGTTCCTTACCAGATAGGTCTCTCGATCAAATTCAAGATCTCCAGAGTAGATCACCGCTCCTTTTCCAACAGTTTTAGCTGCTGATTGGAACCATGTGATTCCCTTGCTGAATTGTTCATTCCAGGTCATTGCTGACTTGATCTCGATAGGGTATGGTATTCTTTGTCTGTCGAAGATGAGATTGACTTCATGACCTTTTGCATCACGATAGAAATATAGTCTGGGATTATTTCCTGTGTTCAGACGTTGTTTTACAGTATCTATTACGACCATGTTTTCAAATAAGTTTCCGAAAAGAGGATCTCTGATACATTGAGCTGGGGTCTCTATCCCCAACAACCATGCAGCAAGGCCCGTCTCTACGAAATAGAGTTTTGGTGATTTCGTAATCCTCTTTCGCATATTCGAGTGGTACGGAGGTAGACGATAGATGATGTATGAAGTCTCAAGGATCGATAACCAGTTGCTGAGTGTTACAGAAGATACTCCGATATCATTGGACAGGGCGGAAAGGTTAACGAGTTGCCCGATTCTGCCTGCTAGCAGCCTGATGAAGTTCTCAAATTGGGACAGGTCCTTGATATTGATCATCATACGTACATAACGTTCGACATAGGTCGTGAAATAGTTGGAATAGACAAGTTTTGCGGAGATATCATCATGATATCGTCTTGGGAGGAATCCATTGACGATATCATGTTCTTTGTGCTGAGTCTTAGGATCATATGCCTGTAGTTCAGACAAGGATAACGGAAGAAGATTGTAGACAGCTGTTCTTCCAGCAAGCGATTGGGATATTGCCTCATTAAGCCGTAATTGATTGCTGCCGGTCAGGATATATTGTCCATGGACTGGATTCTCATCCGATAAGACCTGGATCCATGATAACAGTTCAGGAACCCGCTGGACTTCATCGATAATCATTGGGGTCTTATGAATATGAAAGAATGTCTTCGGATCATTCTCAGCGAGAGTTCTCAATTCAGGATTCTCAAGATTACAATAAGTATAATCAGGGAAACAGGCCTTTACTAGTGTAGTCTTCCCGGATTGCCTGGGTCCTGTCAGCGTGATTATGGGAAATAGGCTACTTGAGGTAATCAACTCAGAGGCCAAGTGTCTTGGTATCATCATAACTTATCATACCTCTAAATGGTGCAAATCACAAGTACAATATTAAATTTGCACCAAATATAATCATGCATAGAGCTTTTGGTTCCGTGCGACTGCCCCGGAATAATCGGGATTGCTCCAACACTTGCTTTTCCAATAAACTACATAGTGTTGCAATCAATGATAAGCTCATACCATATATTACATGGTAGAGGAGAGCATGAGTGCGCCAGTTCGGCGTCTGATATATAGCAGGGAGAGACACCCTGCCCGGTAAAGTCTAGCCAACAGCCGGTACTTAGCCTAGGAGCCGAAGCCGTGAGGTGAGGTTTAAGCGTAGGTAAAGGAGCATGAGAGCCGTAAACCGTAAGGTTGAAGTGATAGAGCCTCGTTACTATAGAGATTGGGTGGTGATGTTTTCCATATGACAGCAACCAGCAAGAAACGTTCATAAAAGGCGAGAACGTGGAGAACCCAACGG
>CAYYPJ010000222.1:0-4153 GCA_964473495.1 uncultured Spirochaetales bacterium | reverse complement strand
TTTGGGGGATTTTCTGTTTGGGGGGACGAAGCTATCCTTCAACTCCTGTGTAGTGAGTGTCAAACCAAACCCATGGATGAAAAGACTTGGCAAAAATATGCAGTACAGACCGTGACAAGTCATCATGGATAACACTTGCGATACAATATATTGTTGTAAATACGTAGGCACTCCACAAAATACACATAGTAAAAAATTATTTTAGATCTGAAGGAGTTAAATTGCAGAGGAGTGGGAACTGTCAATAACCAGTATTTTTGACTTCTATAAGATGATCTAGAACGTATCGAATGCCATCACGGTTCAAGTGATGATGCTTTAGCTGATGCAATCATACTGTGCTACTCTGCACTGGCATGTGACCCCGGATGGTGTTGCACTAAACTGTCAATTTGATCTTCCAATCGCGATGGGGGCGTATCACTAATTCAACGTCTAATCCAGAATTTCTGATTAACTGCCGAACGTGCTGTGAGAACAGCAGCATATGGACGTCGAAACGGGGCGATCAGTGGGTAGTCCGGCATGTGCTGCAAATACCTGTGGCAAGCATACTCTGCAGCGGAGTGCTGCATGAATAAACTGATTCCTAGAGCATATTTGAGTTATATATTGGAGAAGGCAGCCCCTCTTGTCGATCTTCCCTATAATGAAACTACTTGGAAAACTTTGCTTTCATGGGAAATTGATCAGAAGGTTACTGCTTGGCAAGATCGTATGAATACATAGCACAGAAAACAGTTTTTTACCTACATGACTATGAGCACTATAACAACTTCAGGTTCTATTCAATCATGGGGTTGGTTTGAAACTTACAATAAGTCTGACATCGCTGTTTGTAATAGCTAATAACTATTTGGTTATCACTACAATGATATTCCCAGGACTTTAGCAACACCTCCTCCATATTCTTTGAAACTTCTAACCAGTTTGCGGTATGCCGATTATTGGTATTAGCGGGTATGTCGCCCATAATTCAAACGATATTCTGGTGTTGTTGCAGGAAAAGTCATGGTAAAAAGTCTGAATATTAAGAAAAAGTCACTGCACATATTCTCTTTTATAGGATAAGGTCACTGTGAAAAGTGTTATACGTTTGTATGATCTGCATATCATGAAACGGAAGATAATCAAAGATCTGATTGAAAGGAAAGATGATCCTCATAAGAAATCTCTTATACTACGAGGAGTTAGTCAGTCGGAGAAAACATATATTCTCAAGCATCTTGGGGAGCGGTATTTCCCGGAATATCATTATTTCAATTTCGAGAAAGATACTGATCTTCATCAGATCTTTCAGCCGAACTTGAAACCATGAAGAATTCTCAATGAGTTATCCTTATACCAGGGAAAAAGCATACGAAAACAAACCGACCTGATCTTTTTTGATGAGATCCAGGGATGTCCTAATGCACTGAACAGTTTAAAATATTTGTAGCTGTTCAGTCCCATCTTCTACGTTAGAGTAGAGGGGTCGCCCCATTAGCTATCAAGATCTCTCGACACTCATCGTTGAAGATGCCCAGGTAGTTCTCGTCGAATACCCTGGAAACAATATCCTTTGGCGACAGTCCCTGCTTACGCCCGGTATCAAGGACAGAGTCCACCATTGAGAATTCGGCTGCTCCTTCGGTCATACAAAGTACAGGCCCTTATGAAATTCACCATCGTAAAGCTATTTCATAAGAGCCCTGAAACTCAATTCAATTCAACTCGGCTTTCAAGCCTCTGTATATTCTTAGGCTGCTGTTGTTATGTACTCAAGTTAAGATTTAGGATGAGAATTAGATGACTCTTGACTTATGTGGACAAATAGATGATTAGGAATCCAACTTTCCAAGTCAGCTCATAAAGTTAGTTCTATCTGCTTGATCCAACCGTTATTTGTGATCATAGATTTGTCTGTGTATTGAGATAATATAACTTTAAATGTAACAATAATAATGTTATAATTAAAGTTATATTAAAGAAGGATAGTACGATGAAACATGAGATAGAGCATTATCTACAGGATAGTATTGATGAGGCAGTTCATCTAAGGCCCTATAAGGGGAGTCTCACGATACCTGCCTATTTACTGGAGCTGTACGATTTCTACGAATCTGAGGTGCTGGATACTACCTGTGTATTTGCTGAGCTGGTACAAGATTCTCTGAATGTCGATATACTTCAGAAACATCTGAAGGTGATGAAGCATATTTTCTCGAAGCATGTTGTGATGATGTATCGTTCGATCACAAGGTATCGAAGAAAGAGTCTTCTTAAATACCGAATCCCCTTTATCGTGGCAGATCAGCAGATGTATCTGCCGTTCCTGAATCTGGAGCTGAAAGAATCTCGAACCATCGAAGACCCCAGCATACGTGTTGAGAGGCGTATCATGTACTTTCCTCCAGCGACTCAGCTGACCTACCTGCTCTTTCTCTATGATAAGAAGTTATCAGTCAATGCTACCGATCTTGCAGAAATGATCGAGACTTCAATCATGACAGCTTCCCGCGTGTTAAATGAGTTGTACGCCGTTGAACTGCTACATTATGAGTTAGCAGGTAAAACAGGGAGAAGTAAACTCTATACAAGAGTTGAAGATCCTGGCTACTACCGGAAGGGGCGCTGGTATATGAGAGATCCTGTACTGAAAAAAGTCTATATAGATCATGAGATCCCTGATACCTGTATTGCTGGGATGCAGGTTCTGGAAAAAACTTCGATGATCAGCGATTCTGGACACAGGATACGTGCCATAGCGAAAAAAGAATTCAGGAAACAGCAGCCTGAACTGGTGAGACATACGGATATCATAGCAGATGAGAATCTGATCGAACTTGAGATATGGCAGTATGATCCTCGCTTGCTGACAGATACTCAATATGTTGATATCTCATCATTGAAAGAGAGTCTGAAAGAGCTGAATGATGAACGAGTGGATAGTGCTATTGCAGATAGGATGAGAGAAGAACCATGGTATACGGACTAGAACTTTTCAAGAGCTATTTTGCAGACTATACGAGTCAGTATGTATTCATTCATTGGAGGAACCGCCTGCGATATACTGCTTAGAGAGATGGGGATACTGCTTAGGTCAACAAAGGATTTGGATATAGTGCTGCTTATAGGATCAGTTGATGAACTGTTTTGCAGGGTTTTTGGCAGTTTATTGAGGATGGTCAGTATACCCATAGAAATAAAAGTACTGGAGAGGCCCAGTTCTACAGATTCACAAAACCGAGGAGCCCCGGTTGTCCAGTGATGATAGAACTTTTTTGCCGTAAATCTGAAAATATATGGTTACCTGATGATTCAGTGATTACACCTCTTCCTGTTTTCGATGACCTGAGTCTCTCTGCTGTGATGCTGAATGATTCCTACTACCAGTTGTTTGAGCAGGGTAAGGTACATGTAGAGGGTTGCTCTGTGCTGAAAATAGAGTATTTGATCCTCTTTAAGATGTATGCATGGATTGATCTGAAAGAGAGAGCAGAACGGGGAGAACCTATTGATTCGAGAAGTGTAAAGGAGCATAAGAACGATATTTTCCGGTTGTCTGCTGCTGTATCGGCATCAGATCCTTTTTCAATCGGCAGTGAGGTCCTACAAGATGTTGATCGATTTATGAAAGAGATAGTACTTGATCCTCCTGATCTTAAGAATCTTGGAGTATGAAGAACTTCCCTGTCAGCATTGTTAGAAAGCATAAGGAAACTTTATATGGCTTGAAATGCTTCAGGATATATCTTTGTTACCTATCCTGGTTTGCTTTTATATGCTGGCATGAATAACTTCACTATATGAGAAAATCAGTAATCTTTATAAACATAGCGCTTATGTTGGTCAGCATATATACAATCACAGCAGGAGGCGCTAAAGAGGTATCAGTGCGTACGAATGAGATTTTTCTGAAATATAAAGAGTTCTTATCGAGATTATAAGGTTCTTTATAAGCTTTGATCTTTTACCCTCTTTATTAACCGTTATGTTACCAATTCTTTCGTGTGCTGTCGTTTACGTGATAATTATATATGCCGGTAAAAGAGGTCTTCTTATTCTATCTCCATTCTATCAAATTAGTGTTCTACAAACCTTGAAATAAATCTTATAAATAGTCATTGACATAAGGTGGTGGTTTTGGTATAACTGTTGAGCGCGCTGAGGG
>CAYYPJ010000221.1:0-4170 GCA_964473495.1 uncultured Spirochaetales bacterium | reverse complement strand
ATCTGGAACGTAAGATATGCACCGTTCTTTGCGGTAATCTCTGCCCCTTTCGTTAATGCGTATCCATAGAAGATATTATGCTCCCCCGATTGTGCTTTCGCTTCAACAATGACTGCCTTGCCGCTCCTGATAACCTTCTTGGAAATACTCTTGTAGAGCGCTCCGGTTCCCTTGGATAGCCCATAGCTCTTATAAGCTTTCTTCACCTGATTCTTCGCAGCGGTTCCTACGCCTGAGAGGATCCTCCGCATGCTCTTATGCTTATTAGCTCCAAGGCTCTCAAGGAAGTTCAATGCATCAGCAATATCAGTCTCAATGGAGATGCTCTCTGTCGTGTGTTTTCTTCGGTTGAACATGGGACTACCACCTGATGATCCGAAAACTATCCAGTGGCTGCAGATATTTTCGGTAGTTGCTGTAGTTGATAAAGGTCCGACTGTTATCAGCAAAGCTTTTTCCTGTCAGTCCAATGTTCCCGTTGGTCTCACTGAGCATAAGGGTAGCGATTCTCAAGATTGAAAGGGTTATCACACTCGGCATGAGATGCTGCTCCCATCCCGCGGTATAGCTCAAGATGATATTATCGACCCCACGAGGGAATATCCAACGGTAGTCGCTCTTCCTCATGTGGTCATCGGAAAGGATAAACTCTGCTGGATCCTGCTCGGTATCAAGCACCCGGATCGCATGGAGTTCAGTCACCTGCCGTGAAGGCAGATAGAGTTTGTGGGCTCCAGATCCTGAGAGGATGACATCGGTGTGTTGCTTACCTGTGGGATCATATCCCAGATACCCTCTTATGATCTCTTCAGCCGATGAGAGAAATGCCTCTTTGAGCATGAGCGCTTCTGCTGAATCCTCGAAATTTCCACTGTAGGTGTTAAACATATCGGTGGTGACAATCATGTATCCTCCTGCTAAAGAAACACAGACGCCTCCAGATCATCCGGAAGCGCCTAAAAACAACTTTTTGTAATATTAGCTACTCATCAGCCCTGCAGCCCGTAGCTTTGCCAGCAGACTATTGAAATCTGTTACGAGATCCTCCACGGAAGCCGCTGAACTCTCAGTCTGACTTGCAGCAGGAGTAAGAGTAGTACTTGGTACCCCTTCGATGATAGCCGCAGGATCAACTGACACGAGAGCCCCTGCAGCAATGACTATCTCTCCTCCGATATAAGTCCTCTCTCCACCTTGTTCTCTATGATTCTTGGTGTTATAACTCATCACTCCTCCTTAGGCTTTCTGCTGCAGGACCTTGACGGCTTCACTGAGAATCAGCTTTCCATCTACCCGCTGGGAACCAAGGAAACCCACCTGACCGGTCGGAGCAAAGAGCTCTCCCAGACGTTTGAAGGTCCGACCCTGACGATCAGCAATCCAGTAGTAGGAGAAATCTCCGAAGGCAAGCGTCTTATTGCCAGCAGCAACCTCTGGCATATATGCCGAGGTTTTTATCGGTCTACTGAGGATGGTGTCGGGAGTTCCTGCATTCAAGGATGGCTGCCAGATATACTGACCATTCCCATCTTTGAGTTTTCGGATCCGCTTGATGGTCGTATCGTTGATCAGCCATACTGCATTTTTACGGTACGGTGCTTGGAGCGAGTAGAAGAGATCGATAAGCTCATCACTGGTGATAGCTGTTGCCGATGCTCCCGTCACCCCTAATTGAGCTCCTCCACTGGAAGCGAGGATGCCAAGCGGTTTCCCAATACCATCCCCGGTGAAGCAGGCAGCCTCTTCCTTTGCCCCAATTCTTCGTGCGAACTCACGAGCGATGTAGGACTCAATATCAAACACGTTGTCGTTGATGAGCTCTTCAGAAACCTTGATGATCGTACCGAGCTTATAGGCGCCAATGGAAACCTGCCCAAATGAGTCATCACTCTCAGGGTATGCACCCTCTTCATCAATCCAGGCCGCCTCACCCCGAGACGCGGAGACCGGGATCTTCCGGTCGCCACTGGAGGTGTGGATAATGTTTGAGATGGTTCTGAAGATATTCTCATCTGCAAGTGCCTCAACGAGGGTATGCTCAAACTCATCAGGAACAAGGTATCCGCCTTCCGTGTCGGTTCCTACCTGCAGTGCATTGCGGAATTCGGGGATACTTTCTCTTCTGCGTAGCTGATTCCAGAAAGCCTTCTTGTATGCCTCAGAGGCTCGTCCAGTTTTCTCCTCACTCTTTGGGACTTCAGGGCGGCTGGTAATGGGGCTTCCTATATGTGCATTGAGTTCACGCTCGAAAGTTTCCACCCTCTCTTGTCTCTCAATCTCATGACCGAGATCTACAATCTCTTTTTCCATCCGCTCATACATTGCGGTATCTTCCGCGCCGAGGAGACCGTTCTTGCCCCTTCTTTCATCGAGGAAGGCTTTGGCCTTCTCCCAGCTCTTTGCGCGCTGTACACGCAGGTCATTTGTTTTACTCATAGGTCTGCTCCTCTTATGGTTTGATAAGACTCAGTCTCTTATCGAGTTCTGAGATTTCGGTGCGAGTTTCTTTCTCTGCCTTTGGTCGGTATTTTTCGGTGATCTTATTCACGAGTGATACTTGGGCATTCTTCGTGGAGAACGAGTAGGCATCTGTTGTCGTCGTCTTCTTGCTGTCCTCGAGAATCCCGTCGGCGAATCCTAGATCCACTGCCTTGTTTGCATTCATCCACGTCTCGCTGTCCATGAGCTGGCTGAGGCGAGATCTCCCAAGATTCGTCTTAATCTCATAGGCGTTGATGATGCTTTCTTTTATCTCATCAAGAAGCCCTATGGCCTTCTGCATGTCCTGATGATCCCCATACGCTAAGGTGATGGGGTTGTGAATCATCATGAGGGCGGTGGGTGACATCAGCACCTTGGTTCCTGCCATGGCGATAACTGATGCTGCACTTGCAGCAATACCATCGATCTTCACGGTGATGTGATCTGTATAGTCCATCAGCATGGCGTAGATCCGGCTAGCTGCAATGCAATCTCCTCCGGGTGAATTGATCCAGATGACGACCTCCCCGCTACCGGAGTAAAGTTCATCATGAAACATCTGGGCCGTGACATCATCATCGAACCAACTCTCTTCTGCGATCGTGCCATAGAGTTCAAGAACCCTTGGCCCCGACTCGCTTTCGCTCTGGTTTTTCCACTGCCAGAACTTCCTGTTCTTCATCGGTTTGCACCTCCTGTGGTGTACTTGTATTGGTATCGGCAAATGCCCCTGCTCGGTTAAGGGGGAGCATGTTGCCGTTAACGAGGTAGAGGTTCCCACCATCTTCCTCTGGTATATGATCTAGGTCCTCGAGGGTTCGTATGTCATTGGCGCTCATCCACCCGTTCTGTCTGGCGGTCGCATACCCTGACATGCGGCTCTGGTAGTCGCCCCTAAGAAGTCCTTCAACATTGAATCTGAAAAATAGATCGTTCTTCTCCTCTGCACGAAACAGTGCGCGTGAGAGTGATTGTTCCCACCGAATCACCCACGGATCGAGGGTGTATTTGACGAACTCCAGAGATTGCTGTTCAATGTTGCTAAAGGAGGACTTTTCGAGATCGCCCACCATGTGTGGTGGAACCCTGAAGATTCGTGCGATCTCATTGATCTGAAATTTTCTGGTTTCCAAGAATTGAGCCTGCTCTGGAGAGATAGAAATCGGTGTATACTTCATTCCCTCTTCAAGCACTGCAACTTTTCCCGAGTTTGCAGAACCTCCAAATTGTCCTTGCCAAGTTTCTCTCACTCGTGCTGGATCCTTGATGGTTCCAGGATGCTCGAGTACTCCGCTCGGTGCTGCACCATTAGCAAAGAATTTAGCCCCAAACTCCTCGCAGGCGATCGCCATGCCGATGGCGTTCTTTGCCATGGCAATAGGCGAGTACCCAACCAGGCCATCAAACCCCAATCCTGGGATGTGCAAGACATCTGATGGATCAAGGATCACAGAGGATCCTTCCATCGTTTTTGCATCCTCTCCTCTGGTGGTGTACTGGTAGTAGAGTTTGCCGTTTCTATCCCGGTCGACCTGCATCCGGTTTGGCATGAGCGGATAGAGTGCAGCAACTTCTCCTTTCCCATTGCGGATAATTTGCGCATAGGCATTCCCCCAGAGCAGGAGATGGGTCATGAGTGTCTCGCGAAAGACGAAGCTCGTCATCTCTTCATTGGGTTCATCATGCAGG
>CAYYPJ010000220.1:1853-4198 GCA_964473495.1 uncultured Spirochaetales bacterium | reverse complement strand
TGAACTTATACGAGAAGCCGTTGACAGTTTCATCGCCAAAGCGGGGCATAGTCGGAGGGAAATTGTATTACGAGAGGCTGCCGGAATCTGGATAGACCGCACTGATCTTCCTGACTTTAAGGCAATACGAGCTGAATGGGACAGGGGCTAATTATGGCAGAATCACTTCTTCTCGACACAGACGTACTGATAGATTTTTTGTGTGATTATACTAAGGCTACAAATTTTGTTAATGCAAATGCCTCTCGGATCATTCTGCCGTCTATTGTTGTTGCAGAACTGTATGCCGGTGTAAAAGGGGAATCAGAACTAAAAGTGTTAGATAATTTCATCTCTCTCTTCCGGGTTCTCCCTGTAACTTCTGAAATTTCCAAGACCGGGGGACTCTATAAGCGCGATTATGGCAAGTCGCATGATGTGGGATTAGCAGACGCAATTATAGCTGCTAGCTGCGAAGCAGAAAATGCAGAGTTAAAGACACTAAATGTCAAGCATTACCCGATGATAAAGGGCCTAAAACCAACCTATGAAAAGTAGATGGCCAACAAACAAATGCACCGGATGCAAAAGGCCGCGGCTTTTTTGCCTTGCAGTGGATTCCCACATTCAGTCACTTTTGCATAGTTTTGTGACAGCCTTTTGCACTCAGTGATTTGAAACGTTCTACAGACAATCGCTGACCTTGAAGATCTGGGATAACGATCCCTAGTATCCAATCATCAGGGAGTTGTATCTGCAGCTGTAACCAGAAGGGATATCGCTGATACCCGTACAAACCATTCCAGTCTCTGTCTTAGGGATACTTCTGTCCCCTGCGTGATGATATGTCACTATACTGCTGCTTTTTCTGCTATTAGACCCATTCTTCTTACGATAGCCGCGCATCATCTTTCTAGAAGATTGTTCCAAAATAAAATGAGAAGTATAGTGAGATCGGTGAAGAATAGCACAAGAGGGGAGAAAGGTACTCTCTGAGAGAAGGTCTTCGGCAACGAGATGTTATTATACCTTCCCCTGTGCACCCCTCGTGGTGAGGGTAGAAAAATAAGCTTTCGTGAACTTTTCTATTGGAAAATGATACTCTTCAGGATCCATCCAGTTTTAGTGCAATGTGCTCCTCATGAGGCATAAGGTCTCCCTTTCTGTTATCTTCTCATCATTCTTCTTGGTACAGGAAGTCCATTCCGAAAGCATCTTTGACTTGTTTTAATTCCATAATGCAGTATAATACATGTATTATGGAAACAAAAAAGAATATTTCCTATGTAGAGTTCAGAGATTTCTTTTTTCCTCTTGGATGTTTCTCGATTCATCAGGTAAGAATATGGCAAGAACGATTTGACAGGAACAATCTTCACCGATGGGAGAAACAAGGTAAGCTAATCCGATTGCGCCAAGGGTACTATACGTTCCCAGCCCTAAAGGAACATGGTGATGTTCCTTTCTACTTTGCCAATAAGATCTATGCTCCCTCGTACATTAGCTTGGAATCCGCACTATCCTTCTATGGAATGATACCTGAGGGAGTGATCCAGATCACCAGTGTGACCGCGAGGAAGACCAAGACCTTCCAAAATCCATTTGGAAACTACATCTATCGATCGGTAAAACCGGAATTGATGTTTGGCTACTCAATGGAACAATCCTCCCTCTCCAACAATTGGAGTATGTTGCTCGCAGTACCAGAGAAAGCCCTGCTCGATTTCTTGTATCTGAATCCACAATATGATTCAAAAGAGGATATGCGAGAACTTCGCCTGGATATCGACTTCATGCAGGAAGATCTCAATGTTGCTCGACTCGATGAATACCTTATGAGATTTGAGTCAAAAATACTGAAAACGAGAGTCTTACGTCTGAAAGGAGCATATCTATGATCAAAGTAGATACAATCAAGAATTTCTTCCCACCAAGCTTGAGAAATGACATGGGATACCAAAGATTCATGCTCAAGGAATACATCCAATGCCAAATACTGGAATACCTTTCAAACTCCCGATACATCACAAAACTTTCATTCATCGGTGGAACAAATCTTCGACTCATCAAGCATATCGACAGATTCTCCGAAGATCTGGATTTTGATTGTAAGGATATGTCAAAAGAAGAATTCCTCTCGATGACCGATGGAGTCCTCAGACATCTCTCCAACCTGGGGTATGATGTTCAGCCCAAAGAAAGGGAACATGATGCACTCATAGCGTTTAGAAGAAGCCTCTATTTCCCGCAGCTATTATTTTCTCTACAGATGAACGGATACAGGAATGCCAGATTTCTCATAAAGATCGAGATGCAAGATCAACAGATCCCTTACAAAACGGTTCCTGCATTCGTACAGAGTTGCG
>CAYYPJ010000220.1:0-1843 GCA_964473495.1 uncultured Spirochaetales bacterium | reverse complement strand
TAGCAAAGGCAGGGACTTCTACGATGCGATGTTCTTATTGGGCCAAACCAAGCCTGACTATGAGTTCCTCACGATCAAGCATGGAATTCACAATGAAAAGGAATTGAAGAATGCATTGGAATCACGACTGGCCGAAGTAGATCTCACGAGTAAACAAAAAGACGTACAACATCTCTTATTCAATAGCCAGAGAAGCCATATGATAATAAACTTCGGTTCATTCGTGAGAAACTTGAATCTGTCTTCCACAAAGGAACCTCGATGAGGGATAGATGTGGTCGACTACATTGGGTATGAATGGAGCCAGCCCCAACTATTGAATGATGATTCCCTGCCCATAGGATGTGAAATCGTACCAATGAATTGTCCATCCACCGCTTCTCAGTGCACACACTCGTGCGCTTGGTGAAGACTTTGAATGTAACCAATGGGGAGTCGAACGCCAGCCAGCTCACCTGAGAACATTTCTTCTGGATATGGGAACTCGTCCTAGTACAGGAAGTCCCAAAAGTATGGTACCGATTCTATGCTACTTTCGCAGTAGGATCCGGGAAAGTTGTAGAGATTCATCTACCCCCTCCCCCTGCTTGAAGCGAAGCTGCCCTTGTGATCACGAAACACATCTTCAGTAGCGGTCTTTCGGTTATGCTCAGATATTTCTCTGGGTATGAGATCATACTTACGGTGGTCTGGTTCTATTGATGGGTTGGTTATAAGGGGGGTTGTGATAGACCGCATAACACGGCCAGAGATAGACAGGGGCCCCTGCAGCTGCTAAGACTTCTTCTCTGATCTTCTTCCATCGGGGGTCATGGCCACGAGCATATGAGGAGTCTCGTTTCTTCGTTTTCTCTGCAGTTCTCTTGCATGAAGGACAAAGAGATCCAGTACCTATGAATGTTCTTCTGCACCTAGTGCAAATACTTCTGTCATTTCGCTGTGCCATAATTCAAGTGTGACACTGGTAGATATTAATTGTGAATAATCAACGGCCCATTTATGGACCGTTATATGTCAATCATCCTTTTACTATTTCATTTATTTCCAATTCATAATTTGGAATTCCTTCACTTTTTGTTTTCCCTTCTTTATCAAGAAATACAATTTTAAACCCTAATTCTCCTTGATTTTTAAAAGAATATATACTCATAGCACTAATAAGAATAACTTTTGTTGTATTAGTATTATCTACTGATGCTTTTTCTTCTCCAATTAGATGGTCTTCTTCAAGAAATGTATAATATAGTTGAAAACACTCATATCTTCACATTCTCTTTCATCAAGAAGAATTTTCATGTATAAACCAAGTCTTCTCTTTTTAGGCCAGGACTTTTCATTCTCTGGAGTAACCAAAAACTCTAGAGAATCATCAGCCGTATATGAGACTGAGTATAAACGTGTTCCTGAATATCCCTCCCCAAGACAGTTCAAAACATGTATCGGTAAAAAAGTAGCTGGTGAATTTATCCCAAATCGTTTCTACCTTGAGCGGGAAGAGAAGCGTAAGCTTGCGAGTGAACTGGAAACACTCAAATCAGATACCAAGCAGCTGAAGCAGAAGGCAAAGCCTTCGGCACTTACCGATCTTGTGGGGATAAAAAGAAGGCAGGCAGGAGCTACCTATCTGTTGGACATGCTGTGTGAACATGAGAGGTTTACCGAAGATCTTGTAACAGTCTTTGGGACTCAGCAATCAAAAAGGATTCGTGTAGAGTAGCCATGTTATCGGGGGATGTAAAATACTTTGTGTAACCCCGTATACAAATTCCAGAATATTCAGGTTTCATAGAGAACAGACTGGTATAATCGTCGATGATCTGAAGAACTAACGAGAACCGACGAG
>CAYYPJ010000219.1:0-4278 GCA_964473495.1 uncultured Spirochaetales bacterium | reverse complement strand
GTATGGAAACCCTGCGGACCACCATGTAATTGGAAGTACTCATTGTTTTTCATTAAATCATATACAGTGCCGTCTATGGTGAAGCGGCCGTTACCAATCCTGTTTGCAAAACGACCGACGGTTGCGCCATGGTAGTTTTCCGGATCCTCGTACGCTGTGAGAGTAGGGAAGTTCACAGTCAGCTCCTCTATCACCCCGTTTCTGTTCGGTCCCTTGAAGGAGATGAGATAGGCTCCATAGGTAATGACTTTAAGGGAATACCCGTTTGAGTTCTCTATCGTGATACAGTCGACTGCTTTTCCGTCTTTAGACGGTCCAAATGGATCTCTTGCTATTTTCATAAAAAGCATTTTACGTCTTTCTGAAGTTACGGTCAATAAGTAGTGACATGATGAAATAATTTTGCTACAGTATTTTCATGGAATGGAAAGCCAGCCATATATTGGTCAAAGACAAGGCTCTTGCAGAGAGTCTTCTAAAGAAGATTCAGACTGGATCTCGTTTTGAATCACTTGCTCGTGCATACTCGACCTGCCCAAGCAAGTCAAAGGGCGGTGACCTTGGATGGTTTGGCCCGGGTAAGATGGTACCTGCCTTTGAGCAGGCTGTAAGACGCCTTTCAAGGGGCAGAGTAAGCAAAGTCATACATACACAGTTTGGGTATCATATCATCAAACTTACAGGACGGAGATAATATAATACTCCGACCTTTGTCTGCATATGTGATACTGCGTTATATTATAATCGTGTGTCAGGGATGATGTAGGGGCTCTTTGTGAAGGGATCTTCAATAATACGGGTGTCGATCCCATAGACAGCCTTAAGGACCTCCCGGTTCAGCATCTCTTCCGGTGTGCCGTGTCGGTATATCTGACCATTATGCAGCAGAATAACATGATCACTAAATCTCATTGCGGCATTAAGGTCGTGCAGGATACAGATGACGGTCAAACCTTGATTTGCTATAAGATTTTTCAGAAGGTTCAGGATCTCCAATTTATGCAACGGGTCTAGATAGGTCGTAGGTTCATCCAAAGCAAGGATCTTCGGTTCTTGGGCTAAAGCACGTGCGATAATAACCCGCTGGTATTCACCGCCGCTGAGTTCTGTGATCAGATGATCCTTCAGATCACTGATGGTTGTAAGTCTCATGACGCGTTCTATGATATGCTCTTCATGGTCACGATTCTTCCTGTCGTGTTCCTGATGAGCATATCGTCCCAATCGAATCATATCCTCTACGGTGAATTGGTAGGGATTTTGTTCATTCTGGGGAACCATCCCAATTGTGCGGGCAAGTTGCCTACGATCAAGAGTCGAGATATCATATTCATCAAGATAAATAGTATCCTTGGAGACAGGGAGGATTCTCAGGATCTGTTTAAGTAACGTGGTCTTTCCTGAGCCGTTTGGACCAAGAATCGTCGTAAAGCTCTTTCTCCGCACTGAAGCGGCGATATCGATTAAAATGGGATCTAACGTATACGACCATGAGAGACCGTCTACTGTGACAGCATTGCCTGTATCCATTAAAAGAACTCCTTCTTCTGTTTTCTCAGCAGATAGATGAAAAAGGGCGCACCTGCAAGAGAGGTGATGATACCGACAGGTATCTCAGTGTTCTGGAGGAGCCCGCGCGAGAGTGTGTCAGAAATAAGCGTGAATAATCCCCCTCCGATGATGGTGAAGGGAATGAGCCGTTTATGACTTGGCCCTACGATGATACGCGAAACATGAGGAGTCACGAGACCGACAAATCCTATGATACCGCTGATTGAGACGGCGCAGGCAGTGAGCAGCGTAGAGATGACCAGGAGTATGATTCGTGTGCGTTTGATCGGGAGTCCTATTGATTTCGCTGTCTCTTCTCCGAGCAGAAGCAAATCAAGTTCACGGTGATAATACGGAAGAGTGAGAACTCCGAGAAGCAGAATCGGGCCTACGATCATGAGTTTTTCCCAGTTCGCTGAAGAGAAACTCCCCATTGACCAGAATATGATATCTTCCAGCTGATCCCGGTTGAAGTACATGAATAATGACATCAATGCGGTAAGGAAGTAATTCATCGCTACCCCTGAGAGCAGTAGAGAGATCGTGGTCGAACGCATACCGCCGGAAAGCATATAGATCACTGATGAAGCACCGATAGCTCCCATAAAGGCAAAGAGCGGAACTCCCCAAGAACCCGGGATGAGTAGGAATACTCCTATGAATGCACCGAAAGCCACCCCGAAAGCTGCTCCGGAAGATACTCCGAGAATATAGGGTTCTGCCATGGGATTCCGGAAGAGGGATTGAAAGACCACCCCTGAAGTAGCCAGGGCCATCCCGACAAGTATTGCTGTCAAGACACGTGGTATACGGATTTGCCATACAATATAGATATGGGCCGGGGTGGTGTTTGCGCAGTGCGATCGGTGAATAAGGATACGTGCAGTTTCTCCCAGAGAGATGTCGGCAGTACCAAAGGAGATAGAGAAGAGAGCTGCCCCGCATAGCACAAGAAATCCAAAGAGAAAAATAGATTCTCTCTTAAGCGTCTTTAGCCGCCGGCGGGGATGATACATACTATACATACTATAGATCTTTACTAAAATCGGTCAGGATGAAAGATCTTGGCAAGAGTCAATACCCCTTCTGCAGTGCGGACTCCCTGCCGATCTATGATGTTATTGTCAATGGGATAGAGATGTCCCTCTTTGACGGCACGAAGATCTTTATATCCAGGAGTGGTTGAAAAAGCCTCAGGGGTGCCATAGTACTTCGAGCAGACGATGATATCAGGGTCTTGTTCAATGAGCTGTTCTAGACTATAGGACCAGCCTGTATTGTCCTTTGCGATATTGTCCCCACCCGCAAGCTCGATTATATCATTGATAAAGGTATCTCCTCCTGCAGTGAAATCACCCCATTCACCAAAACCTATGACATAATAGACTGTAGGTTCCGGTGCTCCGGAAATATGTTCCTGCACCGATGAAAGTGTATCCTGCATCTCTGTAACAAGCTTTTGAGCTTGTTCTTCTGCATCAAGGAACATGCCGACGTCAGTGATGGTCCTATAGACCCCCCCAAAGGATTCGTCTGTATAGATCCCGACGGTGGTAATACCGGCATCTTCAAGGCGATCAAGAGTCTCTTTTGATGCGTGGGTGGATCCAATGACAAGATCCGGTTCGGTATCAATGATAGTCTCGATGTTCGGCTCTGTGATAGTACCGACAGAAATGATATCGGCAGTCTCGGCAGGATAGTCACAGTAATCAGTTCGACCGACAAGCGTATCTCCTTTGCCGAGTGCAAATATGATCTCTGTAATATTCGGGCCAAGGGAGACTACTCGCTCGATATCAGCAGGAACAGTGACAGCACGCTGATATGAATCTACATATACCGCGGCATGCTCTTGTGTGATCGGATGACTCTCAATAGTTCCTTCTGCAAAGACGGGAGTGATAAGTATTGCGATACCTATCATGAGTGCAAGAATCTTTTTGAATTTCATACATACTCTCCATAGATAGAGAGCATAAGTCTGGGAAAAGCCTCCATGCTCATGCTCCGTGAGTTTAGGTCATCAAACTGATGACTGGCTAGGGAAAAAGGTTAGTTTTCTGACTTGGATCGCAGTTGAATACTCCTGTACGCATGATATAATCTACAGGGTGTTGCCTGTTGTCACAGACAACGCATTCCAGTTCTCCTACACAGTGGCGGGACCGTACGAGATTCTCACTCGTTTCCCTATTTAACGGCTTAGCCGACCTTTTTCGATGCATTCACACTAAATCATCAGTTGAGGGATGTCAATAGCGGAATGATTAGATATGATGTTATATCAGATGTCTCTAAAGTACACTGCAGGAGAGAACCATAGATGAATTCAGAAAATAAAGTGCGCCTTTTGGCTGTAACCTATTGTATCGTGTATATGCTCTGCTGCAGTTTCTCTCTCTCTGCCGTTCAGCCGAACTTACAGGTCATAGAAAAAGAGCATCTTTCTGTTATATATGATGCACCTGATGAGTATACGGCAAAAGAGGTATTGAACGATCTCAGTATCATCCTGCCAGCCTATAGGGAATTATTAGATGTCAAACACCCCTTTAACTGGCCGGTGATTCTCTCCTCGGTTTCCTCAAGTCCATCAGGATACGTTTCTCTGCCCGTACGGCGAACTGTGTGGCAGACTACCCCCTATAACAGTTTTTTCTCCGGCAGCCAGTGGCTTCACCTGTTAGCGCTTCATGAAGGTAGACATATGGCGCAGTATGAGGC
>CAYYPJ010000218.1:0-4291 GCA_964473495.1 uncultured Spirochaetales bacterium | reverse complement strand
ATCCTGAAGTGACTTGGAGTCAAGTCGTCAATGGTTCCTACTACCATGCATATCCCAATGAATATCTCTATGGATACTACATGATGGGGTATCTGCTGAGGGAGTATGGAGAGGAGGGGATCTCTCAGGTGTTTTCCACTATGGGGTGGATTCCGATCCCTTTTGTTTCACCATCAATAGCACTCTCTTCTGTGACAGGAAGACTCTCTACCGTCGGATCATACTTTGAGACAGTCAAGGATGATCTGCGGCGGAAGTGGTCTGCTGATCTTGCTGAACGTGTAGTGAGTCCGCGTACGATCATATATTCGCCGAGGATCAAAGGCTGCGCGACGATAGCTGATTTCCGTGTTGATCACCATATTCTTTCCCTGGTGCAGTATGATAGAAGTCACGGAGCCACCTTCAGGACGTATGATCTGCACGCTGATAGTGATCCTGAAACGCATGGTGTCCGCATACCTTCCGCCACAGCAGCTATGGGTTCATCGTATCTTGCCTGGATAGAACAGCGTTCGGCATTGTTTGATCCTGATACGACTGAATCAGTCCTGGTACTCTCTGATGTTTCCGGAAAGCATATACGTGATGCAGCGACCGGTATCTTTACCGGTACTCCTGCATTCTCCTCTGATGGCAGAAGAGTCGCTGTAGTCTCATACGACCTGCATAGGGGATCTGCCATTCAAATATATGACGTCGTCTCCGCAGCCCGAACAGAGACTATCTCAATGGATATTGATTTCTTTATGGGAGAGATCATCTGGGCCGGAGATGTCCTCTATGGGGTACGTGAGGGCAAAGAGGGAAGAGATCTGGTTCGGTTTACTGCATCCGGGGAATCGGAGATCCTGATTCATCTGGGACATGTCTTTGTCCATGGGCTTGCTGTGGAAGATTCTACGCTCTTTTTTGGATCTGATGCCTCGGGTATTGATGAGATATATTCCCTTGATCTCGTGAAAGGTGATCTTCGACAGCTGACCTCTTCACGATACGGGGTATGGGATCCGTACATCTCTGACGGGACTCTCTATGCTATAGAACTTGATTCATTCGATCGTGATGTCATTGTTGAGCTTGATCACTACACACCGAAGGCTGTAGATACACGTACCTGGAAGACTGATTACCTCCAAACGTATTATATGCCTGATATGTTTTCAACAGAGATGCAGAGCAATAAAGAGGTGCACAGCACCTCCTATCGGTCAATTGATTGGATGTTCACCCCATATGCCTGGGGAGTGTTTCTGCCTGAACGGGTAAACGAACTTGTATGTGGTGTGAAATTTTCTGACCCCTTTGCAGCTGATGTGACTTCGTTATCAGTGGGATACCAGTTTGATACGAAGACCATGCTGGCTCATGCATCATGGGGCCATGATGGAGATGTGATAGACCTCACGGTCAATGGGGACCTATGGCATGATATGGGAACTTCTTCAGCAGGGACTCCGGGATTCTCCTTTCTTTCCGGTGTATCGACGACGATGTATAAACAGTCATACGGGAATTCCTTGAAGCATACTGCAGGAGTCTATGGACAGGTGCTTAGTACAAATCTTCCCGAATATCCTCTACTTATAGGAATGGTCGATACCGTCTCGTATGGGAGAGTATCACCGTATAGGTCTCTTATCCCCTATGATCTTGGGATCGCACATGTTCTTAGAGCTGCTGCGGCATTAGGTTCAGAAACCCCTGTTATGGTTTCTGATATGATCACGCTCTATGGTAACGGACTTTTTTCTGATGATGGATTCATCCTGCAGCATGAAGGGATCTGGCGTACTGCCGGAGGGACTCAACTATCGTGGAGTATCACTCCTGCCAGGGGATATACATGGGATGAGGATATAGTGAATCTTGCCCTATCGCACGAATTGATCGGGACTATATCCTGTATGTATCGTTTTCCCCTTTGGTATCCTGATCGATCACTTTTGGGATTCTCGTATGTAAAACGCATACGGGGTGAGCTCTTCTATGATCATACCTATGGGGACGGCGGATATCGTTCGTCTTTGGGGCTCGAAGTTCTTGCCGATATGACATTTTTTAATTCAGATCGTATTGAATTAACTTCTGGTGTGCGTACCTCATGGCGACTATATGATAACAGATTAGTGTTTGAGCTGATTCTATTGCGCATCCCGTTCTCATAAGGCGATATACTTGACTTGTCCTATAAGGATAGACTAGTATCTCAGCATGAAAGAACTAGTGATTTATACTGATGGGGGCTGTTCAGGTAATCCCGGCCCCGGCGGCTGGGCGTATGCCGCAATTATTGACGGTTCTCAGGAAGTAGTGACCGGGGCAGGCCATGCAGGACATACGACAAACAACAAGATGGAGTTGACTGCTGTCATTGAAGCTCTTACCTATGCTGTTTCATTGAACGACAGGAAGGGAGTCACTGTTCAGATACATACTGATTCGCAATATGTAAAGAATGGGATCACTTCCTGGATCTATGGCTGGATAAAGAATGGCTGGAGGACAAGTGCGAAACAGCCGGTCAAGAATAAAGAACTCTGGATCACATTGAAGCAGGTCTCAGATACACTCCCTGTCACATGGTATTGGGTAAAAGGACATTCTGGTGTTGCATTGAATGAGTTATGCGATTCTCTGGTAAAGGATCAGACCGAGATTGCACGGAAACAGCTGTAAAGCTGTTCTATTCCAGTATGCACGGCTGTGAATAGTTTTACTCGAAAACACATCTGGTGTGATTTTACCTGACCCGAGTTCGTCATGGTTATTAATAGAATAAAGAATCATTGCTAAAAAGCAGGTAAATATGGCTTTTATCGTTCTCATGGGGCAATAGACACCATAGCTGAAAATTTTGCCAATCTTTAAGCAAAACAATGGCTCAATCACTTTTCTTGTGGGATTGAGGATTAGCACGATCAAGAAAGGTCCACTTCTCTGAACGAAACAGAAAACGATTGAAAAAAGGGCTACCCCTATATTGTTGTAATTAACAAAACAATACAAACAAGAGGATGCCCTACATGGAATATATCACATTGCCCTCAGAATTAGTAGGCTTTAACAATAAAACTACAGAGATCGTAAGAACTGTATCAGACAGAGAGATGTACCTTCTACACGGAGTACTCAGCATGGCTTAAGCAGATTGCATCTGTCCCCATCCATTACAACCGTAGGATGCATATCCACAACGAATATGCGGTTAATCTGAAGCATCTGTGTTTTGGAGGACGGCTGAGCAGCCTCAAGTTTTCTAAATTCAGATACTTTTGTCCGTCCTGCGGGTATACACAGATGCAGAGCGTACCTTTCCAGACACAAGGGCACAGAATCACCTGCGTGCTTTACCAGTACGCCAGAGATCTTTTGGCATATGGGTTCACAAACAAGGAAGTTACAGAACTTATAGGTCTTGGAGAGAATACTGTCAAAGATATTGACCTCAAGCGGCTGAAGGAAAAGTACACCATAGATGGTGAGAGACTCATCAAACCTGAAAGGCAAGCCAGATTTCTAGGCATTGATGATTTCAAGCTCCATAATGGGCACAAGTATGCCGTAGTGATTATAGATATGGAAACAGGCCATATTCTTTGGTTAGCACATGGGAAGAAGAAATCCACGGTCTACTCATTCATAGAGCATGTAGGACTCGACTGAATGGATGGCGTCGAAGCAGTCGCCTGCGACAGGGACAGTGACTTCCAGGAGGTCTTTGAAGATCGCTGCCCCCACATCCAGCCGGTGTTTGATTATTTCAACAGAGTGAAGAATTTCAATGACAAGGTCTTGAGCGATATCAGGAAGGATGAACAGAGAATGCTCCATGAAGAAGGGGACCACAAAGGAGCAGACCACAAAGGAGCAGACTCCCTCAAAAGAAGTAGGTACATATTCACATCGTCAAGGAAAACCCCACAAAGAAAGGATGGAGAAGCTGAAGAAGGTAAGATATTATCCAAAGGCAGTACCCTCTTTTTAGCAAGGAGGAGATTATCAGGAAGTCAGGTTATGAAGACAAATACGATGAACTTCTTAGCCAAAACAGGCTTCTCTTCACCCTGGTCCTAATCAAGGAAAAGCTTAGTGGAACGTACAAAATGATTGATGAGGCGAAAATGGCAGAGAAAATCACAGAAATCATGGATATTTGCAAAACTACAGGAACAAGCACCTGCGTTGGTTCAAAAGACTTCTGGATAACCATTTTTGAAGGTATTACTGTCCTGCACCTGACAAGCAAGAAGAAGATGAAGGCGAAACGTGAGAGTGCAAAGCAGTGGAT
>CAYYPJ010000217.1:0-4298 GCA_964473495.1 uncultured Spirochaetales bacterium | reverse complement strand
GGTTATAGGGAGCTGCCATGCTTTTCACCTTATCAAGGCGCTCTTTTGCTTTAGGTGTTGCCGTAAACTGGCCTCCGGTGCTTCCCTTGATAGACTGCAGGTAAACAAACCCAGTAGTATATGTAAGGATCTTTTCTATCTGCTGATCGGTTTTATCAAAACCTATGAAACTAACCACCTCTACAGAGGACTCTCTCAGAGATTCATATAATAGGACTCTGTTATCTTCAGTAATATTGGGGACCAGAACCGCATCAGCATGTGCCTGTATGCAGAGATCAGCAAAAGCTTTAACTCCAAGCTCATTGAGCGTCTCATTGTAGAGCATGACAATACTCTGTATATGTGCAGCAGTAACCGTTTCTATCGACTCAGTGATGAGTGCTGGAAGTTCCGGTGTCGGAACCATCACCTGTGTGAGTGCCTGCCTTATGACAGCCCCGTCAAGATATGGATTATCACAGGGGACTCCTATTTCCAGACACTCAAGACCCTGATCAGTACAGCAGCTGAGTGCCTTCTTGTATGAGGAGGCGTCGGGGAAAAGGGAGGGAAGGTATCCAATCAGCAGGGGTGTCCCTGTTGATTGATTGTGTTCTAAGATCAATTGTTTCATTATTATGCCTTCTTTTTTGCAAGAGATGATAACAGTACAGCCAATATGATGATGATACCGGTAAGAATTGATTGAACATAGGTATTTATTCCAAGAATATTCAACCCATTGCCCATGACCCCTATAATAAATACTCCCAGCAGGGTACCCCAGATATTTGCTTCACCCTCTTTGAATGCTGTCATACCAAGGAAAACCGCTGCAGGAGCATTAAGCATAAAAGGAGCACCTGCTTGAGGATGTGCCGAGTAGAGTCTGCTTGTCAGCACAATACCTCCAAGAGATGCGAAGAAACTGGAGATGACGAATGCCTGCAGCCGTATTTGCTTTGTTTTGATACCTGAGAGAAATGAAGCCTCCTCATTTCCTCCAATGGCATATAGGCGTCTGCCGAATGTTGTCTGCTCAAGCAGTGTATAGATAAACAGCAGAGACAGAATCATGATGATTACTGATACCGGAATGAATCCTAAAAAGCCTTGACCGAGGAATCTGAAATTCTCAGGAAGACCAAAGACTGTAGTTCCCTTTGAAATGAGAAGAGCAACTCCGCTGTACGCTGTCATCGTTGCAAGAGTTGCTACAAATGCAGAGAGACCACCGTATGCAATGATCAATCCGTTAAGCAGTCCTGCAGCTGTTCCAAGGCCCAGGGAGATGATGATGCTGGCAAACGTACCCATACCTGCTTTCATGAGCAGAGCACAGATAATTCCAACAAGTGATGCGATAGCTCCAACTGAGAGGTCGAGATCTCCGGTAACCATAACCACAGTTACCCCTGATGCGACAATTGCTAGAGTGGCAACCTGCTCAATGATGTTTTTTAAGTTCCTTCCGGAAGGAAATACATCAGGCCGGATTGCTGAGAATACTATCATCAGCAGAATGAACCCTATCAGAGTTCCCCATGTACGTATAAAAGTTCCTGTACTTTTACTTTTATCTGTATTCAATGTTGTTGTACCTTTCATGATAACTTTCTCCCATAGCAGTAATTCAGGTATGCTTCCTGATGAATATTCTTATTTTCTTTTACAAAGGTCGTATTTCCGTCTTTGATAAACAGAATACGGTCTGCAAGACCAAGTATCTCATTAAAATCAGAGCTGACAAGGATAACTCCTGTTCCCGAAGCCACCAACTCTCTGATAATGGTATAAATTTCAAACCGTGCGCCTACATCAACACCCTTTGACGGCTCATCGAGCATCAGGATCTTCGGTTTCTGCAGGACCGTCTTTGCAAGAACTACTTTCTGCTGGTTCCCGCCTGAAAGCGTACTGACATGGTTCTTATAGTTTCCATTCTTCAGTCGTACCTTCTTTCCGGCCTCGGTCGATCTCTTTTGTATAGCTGCATGATCAAGAAATCCGGCTGTTGAGAGATCACTTAGAGACATCAGGGAGATGTTTTCATAGATCGATCTGCTTAAGACCAGGCCCTGTTTTCTTTTCTCTTCAGGTACCAGAACCACACCACGATCGATTGCATCACGGGGAGATGCGGGGTGGAATGGTGTCTCCTCCAGCTTCATCTCTCCTGAGATCAATGATCTTGACCCGAAGATTGATTCCAGCAGTTCTGTTCTTCCCGATCCTACAAGGCCTCCAATACCAAGAATCTCTCCAGCTCTCAGTTCAAAGCTGATGTCATGTACATGAGAGTTGGTGAGATGTGAGACTGAAAGCAGCTTTTCACCAACAGTTTCTATACGTTCAGGAAAAGCAGATTTGAGATCTTTGCCAATCATGCTGCTGATCAGCGAGTCTTTGGTCATATCAGAGGTCTTCCTGCACTCTACCACAGTCCCGTCTCGCATGACGGTGACCCTGTCAGTGATCTGTAGAACGTCATCCAGATTGTGTGAGACATAGACTATCGTCTTTCCCTGATCCTTAAGGTTTTTGATAACAGAGAACAGCTTCTCTTTTTCGATATTGGTAAGAGCTGTTGCAGGTTCGTCCATGAGGTAGACATCACCAGCTACAGCAAAGGCCCGGGCAATGGTTACCATGGCCCGGTCAACTGCTGAGAGATAACTTACCGGAATATCGAGAGGGAAACTTACCTGCAGTGTATCGATTATCTGCTTTGTCTGTTTTTCCAATAATTTCCAGTCTACCAGTGGGCCGAACTTTCTCGGGTAGGGATGTCCCAGGAAGATATTCTCCATGGCGTTAAAGTAGCTGACCAGATTCAGCTCCTGATGTATAAAAGAGAGCCCATGAGCTGCAGAATCTTTACTGGACTTTATGGAGACCTCTTTATCTTTGATGAATATTGATCCGCTGTCGGATTTGACAATGCCTGCAAGTATTTTAATCAAAGTTGATTTCCCTGCTCCATTCTCGCCAATGAGTCCGTGTACTTCTCCTGAATTGAAACTTACATCAACACCTTTAAGTGCTTTTACTCCGGGATAGCTCTTGTGCAGATGCTCTATGCGTAAGACCTGCTTCCCTTTCATTAAATAAGATCCTCCCATAGATCGGAATCGTTAAAACTGTCAATTGAATCGATTGTTCCAGTCTTGTTGATTATATATTTGAAGGTATTTTGTTTACCGTGCTTACTGGATGCCATAATTACATATGGACCCGGAAGGTATGCTTCATCATAGAGAACAACCTTGTCATCAAGACTGATGCTTAACCGTTTTGAGAGAAAAGCCGTACAATGTTCTGTAATATCGAGAGTCTCTGCAACCTGATCGGGGAGTAATACCGGAGTCATGATCTCTCTACCCTGAGTTACCATAATCCCGGAGGAATGTGCAAACAACTGATACAATGATTGATCTTCGGTGTACTGATCGAGAATCATACTGAACTGCTTCTTCACATACGAACACTGGTAGATTACCGGAGTACCATCAATAGTTCTCATACGAGTAAGAGAGCTGAATACCGCTGCATCATCTCCAAAAAGGGAGTTGAGCCTTCTATCAGTAATATCATGTTCAACAGAGAGAATTCGGTTACTGATATGCATTTTCTGCCGATCCATCTCATTCTGAAAACCCTGAAAACCTACGGTATCAGTATGTACTCCTGGTGCAGAGACGAATGTCCCGACTCCGTGTACAACCCTGATAATCCCTTCCTGCTCCAGCTCAGCCAGGGCTCCTCTGATAGTCATAACAGAAGTATTAAATATCTTAGATAGTTCTTTCTGACTTGGAAGAGCCTGCCTTTGAGGGAAATCACCCTGTTTTATTTTTATCCTTATGATATCAGCTATCTCTAAGTATCTGAGTTTCTTGCCCATCAATCACACCCCTTATAGATATATAGTCTTCTAGATGTCTATAACAATAACATGGATTTACTGATATGTCAAACACTATGTAACTTACATTCTGAATTTTGACGTTATTTTTCCTACTAACCGTTCAATAGGTAAATAATTCGTAACCGTCATTCATCTAGTAAAGATAATTGCGATGACACCACCAATATCCGGAATTCCCAATAATGAGTTGATAAAAATGGCTCAGAATAAGAACCTGTGGGATAGAAGGATCTAACAAAACGTACTATAGGGAAAAAGGACGCAAAATATTCTATGCTTGAAATAACTAAAAACCAAACAAGGAATATATGCGTCCTATGAATGATACTATTCCCTATTCCACATTCTCTCACAAGTTCCCAAGTCACCAAAGAACCAGAATAAGTGT
>CAYYPJ010000216.1:0-4299 GCA_964473495.1 uncultured Spirochaetales bacterium | reverse complement strand
ATAGCACAGTCATCCTCAATATCTATGGTATTTATTTTATATTCTTCGAGCTCTTCAGCAAAGACGCGTCGTGCAGTGGCTGCGGCAAGTTCTGCATGGCTTTTTGGGACTGCAAAACAGATTGAGTGTTCACTGGAGGCTTGTGAGATCAGGATCACTGATATCGAATTCTCCCGCATGGCAGTAAACAGTCGCGAAGAGATACCGGGGATGCCAATCATTCCCGCACCCTCAATATTGATCAAAGCTGCATCATGAATCACAGAAAAGCCCTTGACTGACTCATGTGTATCAGTCACTCTACTTGCAACCACCAGAGTCCCCGGATGATCAACTTGTGAGAAACTGCGCAGTACTATAGGTATCTTCTTTACCATCGCAGGGACAAAAGCTTGCGGATGAAGTACTTTAGCACCGAAGTAGGATAGCTCAGTTGCCTCGGCATAGGTGATCTCAGAGATCACCACAGCACTGGGAACTTCATCAGGATCAGCAGTCATAACCAACGTATCACGATTCCAAAAGGTTATCTGGGAAGCATCTAACAGGTTCCCGCACACAGATGCAACCAACTCACTGTCGGCTTCAACTGAATCGATCAACCTCCCCTGCTCATCTTTTACCCATCCCCCTGCGATACATAAGGTATTGCAGCCCGGGTTCTCCAAAAGATAATCCGATAGAGTTCTGCCCGTCTTTTCATAATCGAAAGTCACCCTATCCCCTTCAAATTTTCCTGTAAAGATATCTGAAGAGTCGACAATAGATACGCTGTATGACAGTTTTTCTAAACGATACTGGAGACTTTTCAGAATCCATGAGAGCTCAATGGTATCAAAGAATTTTCTTGCGGACGCAGAAGCGTTCCCGACAAGCCAGACAGCTTTCAATATAGCTTCGATATCATTGAAACCATCTTTGACCAATTGTTGGAGATTCCCCCGTTCCTTTTCGGGAACAAGTTCTTCAACGACTTCAACCCAACGTTGGAAGTGATGTTCCAACTTTGCCCAGATCGTATTATCATGAGCGATCGCATCATCAATAAGTTCTTTGAGAGATTCAGAGCCCTGCTGAATTGGTGAGACGACAAACACACAGGAACTTGCAGTCGCTTTACGAATCTTAGCCAACTGAGTACTGCCGCGATCAGTGATGCACATCTCTCCATTGATAGCATGAACGTTCCAACTGTCGCTGTTATTCATAACAAGCCTTCTTATTTATTCTCATTAAAAAAAAGAACCCTTCAAGAAGGGCTCTTTGCTCGGTGCCAACCGAAAGACAGGTCACCTCTTCAGGTGATTAGACCTTCTGCACTTTTCCACTCTTGAGGCATCGTGTACAGACCTTGATAGTCTTAATGGTACCATTTATATTAGTTTTAACTTTTACGATATTTGGTTTAAAGACGCGTTTAGACTTTACACCAATATGCTGTCCAACACCACCTTTTTTCTTTGCCTGTCCCTTTCTTGGGACATTGTTCCCGGCAACAGTCCCTTTACCGCATATTTCACATCTACGTGCCATGTCTGTTTCCACCTTTTCACATTAGTCATGCTTGTATGGTTATACATCAATGAAATTTAATTCATGATCGTCACACCCAAACACCCCTGCAACAAGGAGTTCATAACTAGGTATGATAGTACGAACCTATAGCTTGTTGAAAATACCAGATTATTGAAATCATGTAAAGTCCTCTATTGCAATTATTCATATTTTAGATAACGTTATACAGATGAAGTTAAACCTCTATGCATTGACGCTCTCACAATCTATGCAAACGACACTTACTGCATATAAGAAAGAACTGTTCAAAACCAAAGGCTGTGTCTCATCCCTTGCTCTTCCTCCCATGATCCCTATAGGCTGGAGAAGTTCAACACAACCATTTATACCGCTCCAGTACATCCACTATCTGCCAGCCCCTTCCGAGAAACTGATTCTCTCTTCAAGACCAACATACGTTGAGACCTGTTGGTATCTACCGCTTGAAGATTCTTCCTATTTCAACATGATACAGCAGTTATGCATTGAGTCAGGCATCTCATCGGGTGGAATGATCCCAAGTTATCCCGGCGTCTTTCTTGCTGCGGGCGATCTTCCGGAGTATAGCCCGCTCCCTTGTATCCAAGGATCACTGAACATACGGGATCTTCGTTTGGTTCGTACCACACTTGTGTATCAGGAGACAAGTTCATGGTGGCGTGACACGTTCATCACTATACAGGAAGAACGCCATCTCAGCTAATTCACACCTACCTGTATGTTATAATATTCAACAGATCGCGAGTTGACAGAGTCCGGAGGGAAGAGAGAGTGATGCTGCCTAATAATTATAATGTACGGTACAAGTGACTATATGATTCACCGGTAGATATGCTGCTATAGCATACTCGGCAGCATCGAGATCAAATAATCCCATATAGCTGAAATCAGCGGTGAGATCCCTACTGACATTACAGGGGACCTGTGGAGTGATGCTCAGCAATCTCACATCAATGGAATAGAGAAGATTGATAGGAATATCAGCCTTAAATCCATATAGTGATACGTTTGGTAACAGAAAGACCACAGCGAGTTTCAAATAAAAAGTCGGGATATCATTACGCACAATCCTTCTCTCCGTCAGGAAGATATTGTAGAAGAGTTCGCACGGATAGTCATAGAAATGATGAATGTACAAGATGTCAAAACCACCCCTTGTCTGTCTTCAACAACCATAGAGCAAAAGGTGCGATCACAGTTTGTCTTCTTCAATTTTATGCAGATACACATCCTGCTGCGGATAGGGTATAGTTATATGTCTTTCATCAAATTTATCTTTTATCAGTGTATGCAGATCAAAATAGAGCGCCCAGTAATTATCTGTATTTACCCATGGGCGAACCACGAAATTTACGCTGCTGTCACCAAATTCCATGATTGCTACAGTGTATGCAGGCTCAGACAACACAAGATCATGAGCATCTAAAACCTCTTTGAGGGCAGATTTTACTTCATGAATATTATCATCATATCCCACTCCGATGACTAAATCCAATCTTCTTATCTTTTCTGCCGTATAGTTCACAATATTGTCACCCATCAGCAGGGTATTGGGGATGATGACTTTCTTGTTATCAGGAGTCTTGAGCGTAGTCGTGAACGTCCCAATCTCTTCGACAATTCCGGCAGTCCCTCCTCCTTCAATATAGTCATTGATCTTGAATGGCCGTATAATAATCATCAAAATGCCTGATACAAAATTAGCAAGTGACCCTTGTAGAGCAAGACCTGCTGTCAATCCAGCTGCTCCCAAGATAGCAACAAGTGATGATGTCTGTACTCCAAGCTTATTCAATGCTGCAATAATAACAAACAGAAGTAATACTGCATACAATAGATTAGAGCTGAAAGAAGTAAGTGTCGCATCTATTTTCTTCTTTTCAAACAGCTTTCTCGTGCTGCGAGAAATCGCCTTTGCAACCCGCCACCCAATCAATAAGATTAATCCAGCAAAGAGCAGATTATACCCATAGGTCTTCATTAGTACTTGTAATTGATCATACAGCTGTGTTATCTCCATAGTACTCTCCTCTCATGTTTATCTGTCTCCATCGTATCATAGACCAATAGGATGACAACATCTTTCTTTTGCACTTCTCGTCATATTCCCTCTTTTGCAACCATGGGAAATATGATAATCTAACTTCATGAATCAACATATACTGCTACAGGTCTCTCAGAGAACCACAATACCCAAGGCTCAAGTGCAGCCTGTGTTAAGATTATTGGAAGATGGTTGTACCATACCATTCATTGCTCGATACCGAAAAGAAGTCACTGGGGGACTTACTGATATACAAATTATTTCAATACGTGATACCAAAGTATATTGTGATGAGATGGAAAAACGCCGAACAGCTATCATATCATCACTCAAAGAGCGAGAACTCCTTACCAGGGAACTGCAGAAAGCACTTCAGCAAGCTGACAGCCTCTCACTTCTTGAAGATCTGTATCTTCCCTACAAGCAGAAAAAACGGACGAGAGGGATGATAGCAAAAGAAGCGGGTATGGAACCACTTGCAGATTGGTTGTATGCAGAAGGAAGTCAGCATATTACTATCTCTGCTAACACAATAGAAAAAGAGGCTAACCACTATCTCAATCCTGAGAAAAAGATATTCTCTACGGTATCTGCCCTTGCAGGTGCACGTGATGTGCTAGCAGAACGCTTCAATGAAGATAAAGACCTGCGACAAGAATTACGTGAACTCTTTCACTACAAGGGGATCATGTCATCAAGAC
>CAYYPJ010000215.1:0-4332 GCA_964473495.1 uncultured Spirochaetales bacterium | reverse complement strand
AGCTGGAGGATGTGATGAGAATGAAAGTTATTAATTTTACAAGAATACGTTTTTATACGTTTGCGTTGTCATTCATTCTGATCGTCGGTGGTCTTGTTGGTATGCTAGCACTGGGTGGATTTAATCTTGGTATTGATTTTCAGGCAGGGCTGAGCCAGCGGATTCAGATTGCAAACACAGGGATCTCGTTGACCTATACTGGTGCCGATGACATGACACTTGATGTGATAAACGGTGATGTTGTCATCACGGTACGTAATGACAAAGGTGTAAGTACCAAAACCTTTACGAAAGAGGCCTATAGTACTGCTGGTGCACTGGTGGATGGCCTTAATACCATGGTTGGCGTTCAGGCTGTTGTTGTAGGGAATAGTGATAGTCCTTGCGCGGATATTGTGACAGGACTTTCTCTTCCCTATACGGTTGCAGTCACTCCGGTATATTTGAATTTTGCCAATACTGACAATGATAAATTTGTGACGATCAATAATGTACGTGAAGCACTTTCTTCGATGCATGTAGCCCAGGTGCAGGTTGTTGGTGATGACTATCTTCAAGAGTTCCAAATTAGAGCAGAGACCGATACTGAAGGTACGAAAGAAACACTTGAAGCATCGATAGCCAGTCTGCTTCGTGATACATTCGGTGAGAACAATGTAGTGATCAAGGGGTCTGATTATGTAGGTCCTAAGTTTTCTGCAGCATTATCATCAAGTTCCATCTTGTTGGTTATCATATCGCTGTCCATGATCATGATATATATCTGGTACAGGTTCAAGTTTGCCTATGCCATTTCTGCTATTGCAGCACTCCTGCATGATGTTTTGTTTATGTTGGGATTCATTGCTGTTATGAGACTTGAAGTCTCAACGACCACGATTGCTGCTGTATTGACTATTATTGGGTATTCGTTGAACGATACCATTGTTGTCTTCGACAGAATTAGAGAGAATATAAAAGGCATGAAGGGACGTCCTGATGAGGTCGTGATCAATACGAGTATTACACAATCACTCAGTAGGACGATAATCACTTCTCTTACTACCTTACTTGCTGTCATTCCATTGTATTTCTTTGCAACTGGTTCAATCAAACTATTTGCACTCAATATGATCGTCGGTGTCGTTGTTGGTACCTATTCTTCAATCTTTATCGCCTCCCCAATATTACTCGGTATAATGAGAAGGATGCAAGCTAGAAGTAATAAACACTTGGGTATAGCAGAATCACAAAAAGATAAATCTGAGATTGCTGAGGCTGCTCCTCTTACATTGGTGGAAGAGGAAGTTGAGATAGAATATGCTGACCGTAAGAAGCGTGGTAAGCGGAAGACTAAGAAGTAGTTTCAGTAGTATCTGAAACTTGATTGTTTGAAAACCTCAAGATTCCTATAGATTAAGAGCCGCCTTGTTAAGCAAGGCGGCTTCTTGATATAATGATGTATCGCCTATCTATAATATTGGGAGTACTCATGGAGAATGATGAGAGATTAGCGTATGTAAGGAACTTTATCACCTATGATCATGAGATCTTGCATACCCTTGATATCGACGCGGAACAACGTGACGACATTCAACCATTTATTGAGAGAGAACTTGCGAAGACTCTTAGTCTGCTGGTTAGACTGACCGGTGCGAAACGAGTATTAGAGTTAGGAAGCGGTGTGGGGTATTCGACGATCTGGATTGCAGAGGCAGTATGCCGTACTGGCGGTACGCTTGTGACTATAGATAACCATCCACGAACAAGTAAAGAGGCTCACGATCATATAGAAGAAGCAGGGCTCTCAGATGTCGTCGAGTACCGGTTTGGTGATGTTGAAAGGCTCTTACCAGAGATGGCGGCGAAGGGGGAATGTTATGACCTCATATTTCAGGATTGCGGTAAGTATGTCTATACTATCGTATATGAAGAGGTGTATCGGCTTTTAGCTCATGGCGGATTACTCTTTACTGATGATACCCTGTTGCAGTTCGATCCCTCTATACGAAAAGGGTTAGGAGTTTATATGGATCGCTATAATAAGCGCCTGTTTGCAGATAAACGTTATTATTCTACTATATTGCCGGTAGGACAGGGGATTTGCTTAAGCTTGAAAGAAAAGTGATGCCATATCTCAATAGACAGGGCTTAGAAGGAACGTGATGCGATGATACTGATACGATCGACAGTAATGGGATTCTGTGCAGGTGTTCAGGCTGCTGTAATCAAGGTGAATGAAGCGCTGGAGCAGGGTGAACGAATGCATCTGCCCGTATATACTATTGGACCTCTTATCCACAATCCAAGTTATATGTCATATCTTGAAGAGCAGGGAGTATCAGTGATAGAAACCCCGAAGGATGCTCCTGTAGGTATTGCAGTCATTCGAGCACATGGTATCCCCGCTATTAATAAGAAGCAGTTTGAAAAGGCTGGTTTCCGGTTGATTGACGGTACCTGTTCCAGAGTGATCAATTCACAGAGGATTGTTCATGAATACAGTATGAAACATTGGTCTGTCGTGCTTGCAGGAGATCCGGGACATGCTGAAGTATACGCTGTTGCAGGAGCTGCAGAGGTCCCAAAAGCAGTGTGTGTAGTACATGATCCTAAGGACCTTGACAAGGTCGATCTTGATAAACCTCTTGTTCTGTTGTCTCAGACGACCTTCTCCCGGGAAAAGTTTTCTGCGATAGCCGATATACTAAGTGATCGGGTTCACCGGCGGAATGGAGTGATCACGGTCATTGAAAGTATCTGTCCTTCAACAGCAAACCGTCAGAACGCACTCTATCAATTGTGCAGCAGGGTTGATGCGATCGTGGTCATAGGAGGAAAGAACAGTTCAAACACAAGACGATTGTATGAACTGGCAATCGCTTGTGGGAAACGTTCATGGCTTATCAATGGTGTAGAAGAAGTGACATCGGAGATGCTCTGTATAGAACGGCTTGGTATCACCGCAGGGGCCTCGACACCTGCATGGCTTATTAAAGAGATTGAGGATAGATTACAGAATCTCCATGAAGCGGATACAGAACAATGAAATATCGATATATATTTATTGATTAATACCGTAACCTATAGTATAGTAAACAGTGTAGCCTTTAGCCAAAGATATATGCAGTTTGCTCTGTATGAAAACTTGTTTTTTATGGGATTTATATGAACAAAGAAACCATTACCCCTATTCCGTTACCGACCATACGGCGTTTTCCCGCCTATCTGCGTCTTCTGAAGGCTTATGAGATCAAAAGGGAATATTGGGTATCTGCTACGAAATTGGCGGTTGACCTTAATCTGAAACCTATTCAGGTCCGTAAGGATATGTCCTGTACAGGTGTTGAAGGTAAACCCAAAGTAGGTTTTAAAATTCATGATCTTATCCATGCCATAGAACATCATCTAGGGTGGGATAATACCTCTGATGCGATCCTTGTTGGTGCAGGGAATCTTGGTCATGCGCTTATCGGGTATAAAGGTTTTGAGAATTATGGACTGCATATCATGGCTGTCTTCGATTCTGATGAAAATAAGATAGGCTCTCGTGTATGCGGCATCACAGTTCTGCCTATGAACCAACTCAAATATACCATAGAACGTTTAGGCATACATATTGCCATTATCACCGTTCCGGCAGAAGCAGCACAAGAGGTTGCCGATCAGCTTGTAGTGTCAGGTATAAAAGGTGTTTGGAACTTTGCTCCGAAGAATCTGCATCTTCCTGAACATATTATTGTTCAGCGTACAGATCTTGCTACCAGTTTCGCTGAATTATCATCTCGTATTAAAAAGGTTATTGAAAAATAACCAGTAAAAGACTTTCCTGCACAATCATAACCTCGGTAACAGTGATAATAGTACAGATGAGTATCTGTACGAATGCTCTCTATGGGTAATCAACTGATTCACCCCGATGCGTTCGCAGGGGGAGAGTCCCTGACTGTGAACTTCCTGAATAATAACTACTCAAAAAGTCTAATCTAAAACAACTAAGGTTTAGATTAGACCCTATTTTTACTTATCATTGTTTATAAATTGTATTATTTCATCAAAGGATTTGTCACTATTTACAATTGCCTTCATTACTTCTTGTTTTTTCAATTCCTCTTTTTTCACCATCAGCTTTTCTAACTCATCAACTGCTAAATCGTATTTTGATTTCGTACGTACAACTAACTCTTTTGTTTTTTCAATTTTCTCATCGATTGATATCATTCTTCTAGCCATGACTGATTGCTCCTTTCATCACATTCATTAGAACCGCTTTTTTATAAAATCATTATTTGCATAGTGTTGCAATCAATGATAAGCTCATACCATATATTACATGGTAGAGGAGAGCATGGG
>CAYYPJ010000214.1:0-4337 GCA_964473495.1 uncultured Spirochaetales bacterium | reverse complement strand
GCTAAAGGAAACAGCGTGGTGAAGTTCTTATAAACGGTTTCTACTAATGTCTCTTCGGGCTCTTCACGTATTTCAGCTACATATCTGTAGGTATATGGTATGAATGCCGGAGTGTTGATTTTCCCTCGTTTTGGTATTGGTGCAAGATAGGGACTGTCGGTTTCTATAAGAAGCTTATTGTGATCGACAAGTATTGCAGCCCGATGCATCGCTTTGTTTTGTTTATAGGTTACATTACCTGCGAATGAGATATAAGAGCCAAGTCGCAGGAAATCTGAAAGCGATTCATCACCAGACGAATAGCAGTGGAGGATGAGTCCGTATGACGGCTTATACTCTTGTAAGAGCCGTAATATATCGTAATCAGCTTCTCTATTGTGTATGACTACCGGCAATGAGTATTTGTTTGCAAGTTTGATCTGCTCTATAAAGAGAGCCTGCTGTCTTTTAGGAGTAGCATAGTCCCAATGATAGTCAAGACCTATTTCTCCCAGTGCATGAGGCTTGTATCGCTGTATATGCTGTTCAAGAGTCTCAAGTTCATCATCGACAGCAGATGATTCTGCATGACTTGGGTACATGCCGGCTGCATAGAGTAGTGAAGGGTATTTTCTGAGTAATTCATATCTTTCGGTAAGATCATCGGCATCAATTCCGATATCAAGACCGCCAACAAAACCTATTGCTGATAGTGATTCCATCAGTTTATCTATGTCTATCCCCTTCTGTTTTATGAGCAAGAGGTGAAAGTGAGAATCAATGATGTTCATATCCTGAGCATAGTACATTAAGAAATATCATACAAGCAATGGGAATAACTACTCAGGTATGATTATTTCATTCTTCTTAGGAACGTAGGTAATACCGTCAAACTCAATAACATACTCACGATCATAGTTACCCACATCATCTCTACAACATAGAGGTGAATCATCAAAGGGGAGAAGATCAGGGCACTCAGGCCGATTGCTATCCCGAGACCATTGGTGATAATAGGCCTTTCCGTATAGGTCATGGCCTTCGCTGCAGATACCTCAGAGGAGAGTCCCTTCTGTTTGAAGGAATTCCAGACGAAGGTGAAATGGATCGCGTAATCTATGCCTACACCTATGGTCATGCCGAAGATCGTGGTACTGATCAGATTTAATGATAAGCCCATCAGTCCCATAGCTCCATAGAGGACCAGTACGGAGACTACTATCGGTATCAGTGATACCAATGAGGTCCTTATATCTTTCAAGGTAATCAGCAATAATAGAAAGATGATTGAAAAGGCTAAGAGAATACATGAACTCTGACTTTTGATGATAGATTCATTGAGTTCTCTGAAGAGAAACTGAGCTCCTGTAGCACTCACGCTTAATCCCTTGTGATTCGATGAGAAATCAGCCGTGATCTCAGAGATCCTATCAAGCGTACTGTTTGATAGGTCGGTAGGGAATATGATGATACGGCTTTTTTTCGCTTGCGGATCGATCAGGAAACGCAAAGGGTTCTCAGCTCTTCTTTCTGTGATATTGTAGAGCAACTGCGCCTTCTTCATCGAATCTGGATAGGCATCTTCAGATGAGGAGATGGCGCCGTTAAACTTTGCGAGAATAGTGTAGGGAGAGACTGCCTTACCCACAAGACCCTCTGCTTTGAGCTTCTGAGTGAGCGCTATGACAGCCTGAGCCTCTGTAGGTTCAAGAGGGTCTACCTCGTGTTCAAGATAGAGGAACAGTGGGATACTTCCATTGTTTACCTTCATAGCTACATCGAAACCCTTTTGTACCTCTGTTGACGGTTTATACAATGATAAGAGACTGAACTCAGTAGAAATCCTTGGGATCCCGACTGCAGCAACTGCTAAAAGAACTAGCAGTAGTACAATAGAGGGTTTCCCCCAGTACTTCTGTACGAATGAGTTTGTCTGTGACTGCGCGATCTGTTTCTTAGTTCTTCCTGTCTCGAGCCTGATATTCCCGGTTAGGATCAACGGCAGTACTGACCAAGTCGCACAGCCTGCGAGTAGAATACCTAAAGATGCAAAGAGTGCGAGAGATCGCATTGAGCTGTTATTCATCATTAGGAGGACGAGGAATCCTACCATAGAGGTTATCGTAGTAATGATCATAGGTATTCCGACCATCTTGAGTGTCGATGAGATTGCTTTAAGTTTCTCGACTCCTCGTTCCTGCTCATCCTGCACGTGTGAGATGAAGTGAAGTCCATCGGCACTACCGATGACAATGGTGAAAATAGGGGCAAGGACGGTGATGATTGAGACAGGACTACCAATCCAGCCTACAACTCCCATAGTCCATAACGCGCCGATACCGGCAGGTAGGATCGATAGCATCGTAGCTTTCATTGAACGCATTTGCAATCTGAATACCAGGATGATGAGAAAAAGAGCGAGCGGCGGGATGAGCAGAATAATGCGCAGAATATAGTCGAAGATCTTATACTGCATATAGGTTTCACCAGATATGAAGTAGGTAAATCCGTAATCATCAAGTTTTTCTTCGATCTCCTGTATATTCTCATGTGAAAAGCCCTCTGATGGGAAGGCTTCAAAAATACCGTAATATGAACTGTTATAGGAAACAAGAGTAGAGAGTTCACCCATATTCTCATAATAGGAGCTGATTGAGTCCAAGTCTTCTTGCTCAAGACGTTCGGTTCTTATGATCTGTCTACCATTTATGATGAACTTCGGGGCAGGACCGGTCACATGATCGATCAAAGTATAATCTGAAAGATACTCTTGGAAAGTTCTGAAAGAGTTCATCATCTCTAGGTCTATCTTACTCTTGTGGGTATTGATGATGAACATGAGATTCTCTGAACCTGGAAAATAGGATTCCATCTGCTTAGTCACTTCATGGTAGCGGGAATCATCGGGCATGAAGATCTCAAAATCAGCATCAATGCTGATATGAGTGATCCCTATAATAGCGAGAATATTTATTAGGAGAAATACGATGAGTAGTCTCTTTCTATGTGTTGCAGTGAATTGTATGTATGTGTCCATGCTTTTCCTCTTATTAGTCTCAATATTACCATATATTCAGTAATTCATCATAGCATTATTTTCTTCAATATGTGTGTCACAAAACAACAGCATTGAAATAAAAATAGGTTGAACGAATAATAGAAAAGAATTTAGTGATTTATTAAGGAATTATGTGACTGTTTGGTCCTACCCCTACGTTAGGGGAGGGATTGCCCCATGAGCCATCAAGATCTCTCGACATTCATGGTTAAAGAGGCCCAGGGAGTTTTTGTTAAATACTCTGGAAACAATATCCTTTGGCGATAGTCCCTGCTTACGACCCGTATCAAGGACAGAGTCCACCATTGAGAAGTCACCTGCCCATTCTGAAGCCCTGAAATAACTAAAAACATTATGGGCGACTTTAAGAGATCTGAATGATCACTCAGAGAATAATTCAAACAATAGGATCATTCTCCGAGAAAAGCTTCAGAATGAGCAAGCTCAAGATAAAGGCGGCAGGATCGTTCCTATCTGGTCATGGTGGATCAGATTTCTGCACCATATTCTCGATCATAGACACAGCCAGAAAGAATGGTGGGAATCCGTTAAAATCTCTCGTGTCATTATTCAGCTAACATTTAGCTGAGGGACCTGAGTAGTTCCCAATGGGATAAAAGAAAAATCAGAGAATAGTAGTTGACCAATACACACCTCCCATGTACTATATGTCCTATCGCCGGAGTGGTGGAATTGGTAGACACAGGGGACTTAAAATCCCCCGGCTGTATAAGCTGTACGAGTTCAAGTCTCGTCCCCGGCATCTTAAGTAGATGTAATTGATACAATCAAGTAAAGCCGGTTTTCCTAATAATGGGAGATTGGCTTTTATTTTGAAACTAGTTTTCCTAGGAAATTGCCTTTTTTCAACTTGATATTAGCTTCTAGCCTAATACTCTCATATGAATATATAGTCTCATATCATTAAATTTCACAGTGATTTAGAATTATCCAAGTAAGTTGATAATAAGAAAACGGCCATAGCACCTGCTAGATTAACAGATAACTCGGCATGCCGTGGTTTTGGCTTTATAGGTGCAGGTCCCTTACCATGAGCATCCCCAAGGTGATTCCTCAATGTTCCCAAACCGTTAACTATTCCTGAACACCCCCCCCTAGTATCTGCTTGAATATCTGCTCAGTATGTTGGTCTGGGGCAATATTTAAAGCATGTGCTGTCGTCTTATACAGTTCAGGCAATTCAATTCGGGTCTTATTATACTCAATACCTTTCTCGAATAAAATATGTTTGCATGTGCTTTCTAGCATCGTTTTAGATATAGTAATGGCGCCTTCAGGA